>VGIR01000002.1 GCA_016867815.1 candidate division WOR-3 bacterium
GTTTGCCGCACTGATCCGGGGCTGCGAGAATTGGGCGCGGGTGAATTTCAGCGCGGTCGAGCTCGAGCAGTTGGATACGCTCCGGCGGGCGCTGGGAATGGCCGAACCGAAGACGGAGTCCAGCCTTTAGACTACCGGTCAAAAGCTGTCAGCCTGAGATGGATTCTACAGGAGAATTCGGACTTGACCGAACCGAGGGATGGAGGATGAGGGATGAAAGCGGACGGAAGAAGGATGAGGGAGGAAGGACGAACGCCGGATGGCCGCACGCGGCTGGGAGTGCGGATGCAGGATGAGACTCCCGGCTAGCGGTGCGCGTTCCGAACGCGTGGGGGCGTGGAGTGATAGAAGAAGAACTCCGCGTTCTGTGCAGTGAAGAAGGGCGGCTCGTTTCCCCGTCGCAGTCCTCGGCGGGCGCTGAACGTCCGCAGTCGCCGGTAGCCTAAGTCCCGAGTCGTCCTCGCCGCCCCGCTGAGCGTCTGGGCTGCGACGTCGGGCTGAGCCGCAAGCCAAGAGAGCAGGTCACCGAAGGTTTGGTATGTGAACTGGCCACGGTCGCGGTCGGACTCGAAGAAGTTGAAGGCGTGAAGCAAGACGACGATGATCGGATCAGGATCTGAGGAAATTCGAGCGAAATCAACGGCCTCCCGCAGATGTCCCGGAGTGCACGTGTACGGCAGGAATCGCAGTTTCTTGAAACCTCCGCTGTCGGCGATGCCGTGTGTCTGGCCGGAACCCGAGACCATCTCGAAGCCGATGTCCTCCAGTGCGCGCAGCGTGTTTTCGTCATAGCTGTTCCACGGTGGGATGAACGTGGTCACCCTCACGTGATACAGACTCTCCAACGCCGCTCTCCCGGCGGACAACATGCGGAGTTGGGAAGAGTAGCCAAGGCCCCGGAATTCCGATTCGGAACCGGGACTCTTCGGCGCCATCGCGTTGTCACGATGCGCAAAGCCATGCATTGCGACTTCCACGAGACCGGTGCGAGCGGCGGCAGTCAATCTCCCTGCGGTCCCCGGGTCTATGGCCGCGCAGTTCGCAGGGTCATCCGTAAACGTTTCGGATACGTACGGTATCACTCCATAGGTGCAGGGGATGTTGCGCTTCTGGAAGACCGTGAGCAGCTCATCGCCGATACTCGAACCCGACCCCGCGTAGTCGTCGAAACGGAAGATGACTGTAATCCGTCGTGCCCGTGAGGCCGACGCGGCCCGGGCAGGGACACGGCACGCAAGAGGCAGTAGCACGAGAACGAGCGCCAGGCACCGCTGCCAGCTTAGCCGGGCCAAGCGCATGCATTGGCCCGTGCGCGAATTGTGCTGAGAGGTCATGGCTCGGGCGAGGCTTAAGGTTAGGTTGACGCCGACGGCGGTCCTTGGCTCACAGCTTCATTGTAGCGGAGTACCGTGAGTCTGCAAGAACGCGATGACCAACCGGAGCGCGACCCTGTGACCCGGACGTGCCGGCCAGTATCCGGCAGGACGTCTTCAACCCGCTCGCGCCGGTCCACCAGCCTCTTTGTACGCGCGCACGGCAGCGGGGAAGGAAACGGACCGTCCGGCCGAAAAGCAGAGGGGAGGCGTGAGCCTCCCCCTTCGATAGTGCGGTACTGCTGCTACTTCTCTCCTAAGATCTTGAACTCAACCCGGCGGTTGAGTGCGCGGCCGGCGTCGGTGTCGTTTGTGGCAATCGGCATGCTCTCACCGTAACCCCTGGAAGTCAGGCGCGACACGTCGATACCCAGGTTCTGCACCAGGTAGGAGACCACTGAGGCGGCCCGCCGGTCGGAGAGCGACAGGTTGTATGAGTCCGAGCCCTTGCTGTCGGTGTGGCCCTGGATCTCGACGTTGATCGTCGGGTTCTCGTTGAGCATGTTGGCAGCGGCCTCGAGCGCCGGCTTCGACTCAGGCTTGATGGTCGCCAGGTTGAAGTCGAAGTATATACCTTTGAGCGTAACCGACATACCCACCTTCAGCATCGCGAAGTCGCGTACGAACGGCTTGTCTTTCTCGACGATGAGCGCCGTGGTCTGCTTCACGTAGTCCTTCGACTCAACCACGACGGTGTAGGAGCCGGGCATCAACTGCGCCTTGTAGACGCCGGTGGCCGGGTCGGTATTGAAGAGAGCGTTGTCGAACGTAACCGTGGCCGACAGCCCCGCGTCCGTCTTCTTGTCGGAAACCCGGCCGGTAGCGGCGACGGCGACCTCGGCCGGCGAGAGCTTGAATGAGGCCGTAGCCAGCTTGTTGTCTTCGACCGCCAGGGTGATCGTCGCGGCGACGTGCCTGTCCGCGGTCGCGGTTATGGTGTAGACTCCGGTCTCCACCTGGTCGACCTGGAAGGCGCCGGTGACCGGGTCGGCGTTCACCGGAGCAAGTGCGGTGCCGGGGAACTCGATACGAGCACCCATCGGCGCACTGCTCACCGCGTCGATGACGGTGCCGGCAATCGTGCCGTAGGTCTTGAGCGGCCGCAGCTTGAAAGCGTAGTTGGTGACCTTGTCTTCCTCGACGGCCAGCGGCACCGCCTGTCGGTTGTAGCCCTCGGCGCTGACCTCGACCGTAACCGCGCCCACCGGGGCTTTCCTGGCCTCGAAGACGCCATCGGCGTCGGTGGTTATGGATGCCATCTTGGGGTCGTCCGGGAAGGCGATGGTGGCGGCCACCGGCCTGCCGGTGCTGGCGTTGGTCACAGTGCCGACAATCGTGCCATACACGGCCGGCGTGCGCCTGCCGAACGGCGTCGCGAAGCCGAGGCCGACGATGACCTCGTTAGGCTGTTTCACGCTGTCCATCGTGCCGGAGCTGAACGTGTAGCCAGCCTTGAGGAAACCACCGTTGGCGTTGCCGAGGACCACGCCCGGCGTGAGGTGGAGATGGCCGTCAGTAGTACCGAGGATGTCGGTTCCGTTCTGCAGCGAGACTCCCTCGACGAACAGGCCGAATCCTTTGCCCTGCAACTCGACCGCCGCCGCGTACTGGGTCTTGCCTCCGATCTTCCCGTAGTTGACTATCAGGTTCGGAGCCGAAGGCAGCACATCCTGGAACTGGAGCGTGAGCAGACCACTCCACGCGAGCTTGCTGGCTGGGTCGTAGGGGAGGGCTCCAGGGTCGAGGAATCCTGCTGTGTCACGGTACATGAAGGTATAGCTGGCCGTGCCGCCGATCTTGAGCACGGGAATGACCGGAACCGAGAGCTTGCCGCCGGCCTTCAGATCGCCGAACTTCCAGGTGAATCCATCCTCGGCGTAGGACTTGGGCATCTGAATCGCTCCACCCGAGGATGCGAACAACTCCAGCCCGACGTACTTTGTGGCGATTGGCGCGTAGCTAAGCTCGGGCGCGATGGCGTCGGCAACCCAGGCACTCGCGTTTGGGGAATCCTGGGGGGGCAGGAAATCGGCATTCCGGGCGAGCGCGTGAAGCGAGATCGTTAGACCGGCCTCTTCCTCGACCATCGCGTTCTGTACTCGGAACAACCCTTTGCCGCCACCGAACCCCGGGTACGCGAATACGAAGGCGGGTAGCACTGCCATCAGCAGCGCCAGTACTGACACCCTTGTTCTCACCTTAGCTCCTCTGGCTCCTGCGAGCCGCTATGCCTGTTTGACGGATTGTTGCTGGTGTAGCCAGGTCTCCGCGACAATGACTGCCGACTTCTGCGAGTGCTGAAGACCGGATTCACTGGGTCACCTCCAGGGCTCCGAGGAGCCTCGGTGGATGACGTGAAGGGTCTGTCGCACTGCAACCTGCCGGCACTAATATATTGACTCGCGGCAGCTTGTCAAGCCTTCGCCAGGACCCGCAAGACGACGTTAGAGTCACGAAACGCACGAGACGAACGGGTGTTGGACGCTTCAAGCCCGTTTCCCTCGGTTTCAGTTTCCTCGGGGCCATCATGTCCGAAGTCGGGGCAAGAGAGAGCCGCAAGGCACGCAAGGGTCGCGACCCGTGCGCAGAAGCCGGGCACATTCTGTTTCAGCACGCAGACGTTGTGTTTCTGGGAGACTCTAGACCGCAGTCTCTCCGCGCTCACCTGTGCTGATGCGGACGGCATCCTCAACGGGAGAGACATAGACCTTGCCGTCGGCACGCAACCCGGTGTGGGCGCCCGCTTGGATGGCGGATATCACGATCTCGACCAACTCGTCACGGCAGACAATCTCGATCTTCACGTGAGGCACCCAGCGGACACCGTTGTCCTCAATGTGTACCGGTTCGCTTTCGCCGCGGCTTCTGCCGAAGCCGTGGATATCGAAGACGCTCACGCCGGTCAGGCCCGCGAGTCCGTGCAAGCGCTCAATAACTGCCGCCAGCCGTTGGCGCTTGATATAGGCCTCTATCTTCTTCACGATCTACCTCCTGACAGAATCTGCGTTTCAGACCGCCGGTCCTCTTGGACGAAACGTGGCGCAAGCCACGGGTACATGGCGGGAATGAGGATGAGCGTTAGGATCGTCGATGTCACCAGCCCGAAAACCACGACTACCGCCAGTGGACGCTGGACTTCTGAACCCATCCCGGTCGACATCAGCAGCGGCACCAAACCCAGCACCGTGGTGATGGCTGTCATCAGCACCGGACGCAGGCGCAGCAGCCCGGCCTGGATGATGGCCGTTCGCGTTTCGGTCCCCTCCTCACGCAGTTGGTTGATGCAGGTCACCAGGACGAGGGCATTCTGCACCGCGATTCCGAACAACGCGATGAAACCGATTGCCGCCGGCACCGAGAGGTACTCGCCGAAAACCAGCAACCCCAGGACTCCACCGATGAGGGCGAGCGGCACGTTGGCAAAGATGAGCGCCGCCTGTCGGATGGAGCCGAGCGACAGGAATAGCATCAGGAAGATGAGCACCAAAGCGGTCGGGACGATGAAGGCAAGACGTCCCATGGCTCGCTGTTGGTTCTCGAACTGCCCCCCGTACTTCAGCCAGTAGCCCGGCGGCAGCTTGACCTTCGCCTCTACCTGCCGGCGCATGTCGGCCACAACGCTGCCTATGTCGCGGCCGCGCACGTTTGCCGCGATCGTCCAGCATCGCTGATTGTCCTCGCGGTTGACCTGTATCGGCCCGACCGTCGATCGCACGTCCGCCACCTGGCCAAGCGGCACGAGCTTGCCGTCGCGGGAGCTCACCAGCAGGTTCCCGATGGCCTCCGCATCCCGGCGGTACTCCTCCTGCAAGCGAACATTGATGCCATAGCGGCGGGTGTTGAGGTAGATGTGGTCGACTACCTCGCCGCCGACACCCAGTTCCACCGCCTCCAGAATGTCGGCCACACTCACCCCGTGGCGGGAGCAAGCCTCGCGGTCCGCGACTACCTGGACCTGTGGCTGTCCGTAGCTCTGCTCCGCGGCCAGGTCGACGAGCCCGGGTACGCCCTTCACGACCGCCTGTATCTCCTCGGCCTTGAGCCGCAACGTGTCCAGGTCGTCACCGAAGAGCTTGACCGCGAGCTGGGTCTTGACGCCTGACAGCAGCTCGTCAAACATGTTCTGTATCGGCTGCGTGAATCCGACTTGTATCCCGGGGAACTCACCAAGCAGACGGCTCATGTCGTTGACCAGGGCCTCCTTGGAGGCCCAGCGCCGGCGCCAGCCCCGTTCCGGCTTGAGTTCCATCTGGATATGCGCGGAGTTCACCGGATGCGGATGGCTGCCGGCCTCGGGTCGGCCGATCTTGGCGATGGTCTGTTGAATCGCCTGCCCGTACTCAGAGAGAAGCACGCGCTCGACCTGCTGCACCGTCGCGGTGGCCTTCTCCAGCGATATCGACGGCGCCATGGTGACGTTGACCTGAACAACACCTTCTTCCAGAACCGGGATGAACTCCGTGCCCAGCCGCGTCGCTGCGAAGATGCTCAGTGCCAGCGCAATACCGGCCGCGATCGCCACCCGGACCGGACGCCGCACCGTCTGCTCGAGCAATGGCTGGTAGGCCTGCTTCAGCCAGCGGACCAGGAAGAAGTCGCCCCCGGCCCGTCCGCGCAGCAGGAACGATGAGAGCATCGGTGAGAAGACGAAGGCGAAGATGAGCGACCCGGCCAGCGCGAAGAGTATCGTGTAGGCCATCGGCGAGAACATCTTACCTTCCACGCCCTGCAGCGAGAACAGCGGCAGAAAGACGATAGCAATGATCGCCACCGAGAAGAGTATTGGCCGCGCGACCTCGGCCGACGCCTGAGTGATCAGTTTCAGCCGGCTGGCGTTGCGACGGCTCGGTTCGGACATGTGGCGGTACGCGTTCTCCACCAGCACCGTCGCAGCGTCGCCGAGCATACCGATGGCGATGGCGACGCCGCCCAGTGACATCAGGTTTGCGGAGAGCCCGGCAGCCCCCATGAAGATGACGGCAAAGAGCACGCACATCGGCAGGCTCAGGGCCACGACGATGGCGGCGCGCAGGTTGCCGAGGAACAGAATCAGCGTGATGATCACGAGGATTCCGCCGAGCACCAGCGAGGTCTTGACCGTGTTGGTGGCATTATTGACCAGCCGCTGTTGGTTGTAGTAGGGAATCAGTCTGACGCCCGCGGGCAGGGAGGACTGGACCGCAGGGACCTTCCGGTCCAGTCGAGCGATGACATCGGACGTGTTCTCCCCGAAGAGCTTCATGACGATGCCGGCAACAACCTCCTCTGCACCGTCTCGCGTCACGACACCGCGACGGACCTCGCGGCCGTAGTCGACGTCCGCGACATCACGCAAGTAGACCGGCGTGCCGCCGACGACCTTGACCTGGACGTCGCCAAGCTGGTCCCGGGTCTGGATCAGCCCGATACCCCGGACCAGGTACTCCTCGGAACCGACTACCAGGAACTGACCGCCGGCACTGCCGTTGTTGGCGTTGATCGCCTCGACGACGTCGGCGAGCCCGATTTCGTACTTGGCCAGCGCGTGAGGGTCCAGTGCCACCTGGTACTGCAGTACATGGCCGCCCATCGAGAGGATCTCGGTGACGCCCGGCACCGTCTGCAGCTGGTACTTGACGATCCGGTCATTGATGTCGCGCAGGTACGTGTCGGCCGACTTCCCTTCAGTGTCCGCGGTAGAGTCGAGGATCAGATAGTACATGAAGACTTCACCGAGCCCGGTTGAGATCGGGCCGAGCGCAGGCGGTTCGTGCATCTCCGGCAGGTCCGCCATCGCCCCGGCCAGCCGTTCGGCGACGATCTGGCGGGCGAAGTAGATGTCGGTCTCGTCCCGGAAGTAGACATAGATGACAGCCATCCCGAAGGCGGATGTGGACTTCACCCGGGTGACGCCGGGCAGTCCGTTCATGGCCGACTCGATCGGGAACGTTATGAGTCGTTCGACTTCCTCCGGGGCCATACCATGAGCTTCGGCAAAGACCGGGACCATCACGGGCGAGACGTCGGGGAAAGCGTCGGTCGGCAGCTTCCGGTAGGCGATGGCGCCCCAGACGATGACACCAAGCAGCACCGCGGCGGCGACGACTCGCTGCGTCTGGATGAACTCGAAGAAGCGGTTCATTGGCGGCTCGCCCTGTTAGTGGCCATGCCCGGCGTGCCCGCCGAGCGAGCTGGTGACGAGCTTGGCCTTCAGCTCGAATGCCCCGGCGGCCACGTAGGCGTCACCGGGAACAAGGCCGGCTTTGATCTCGGTGTGGGTCGGGCCAGTCGCGCCTACCGTTACCGGCACGGCACGGAACAGGCTGTCGCCAACCGGGACAAAGACAACTGCCTTCTCGTCCAGTCTCTGGACTGCCTCGGACTCGACCGCTGTGACTTGGTCTCCTCCCCCGACGCTGACCTCGGCCCTCACAAACATGCCCGGACGCCATTGGCCGTCAGGATTGGGGAGCACGACTCGCGCCAGGGCGACGCGGCGCTCGCGGTCGAACACCGGGGCCACGTAGGAGATGGTTCCGGTCGCGGACTGCGGGGAACCGACGCTCCGGACGACTGCACGCGCACCCTCCCGAACGTCCGCAAGGTGACGAGGATAGACAACGAGGTCGATCCATACTGTTGACAGGTCGGCAACCGTGAAGAGCGTTGTCTCCTCAGAGGCGTACGCACCGACCGCGCCCTCCCGGGCAACCACCCGACCGGAGAGCGGCGCACGGACCTCGTAAGAAGTCAGGTTCTCGTTCGATTCGACCACAGCGAGCACATCGTCCTTTTCGACCCTGGTGCCGAGAGTGGCATGCATCTCCCGGATGACACAACCGTAGCGCGGCGTGACGTGCACCCGCAGGTCCTCGTTGAAACCGACCTCTCCAGGTAGGACCACCGACCGACCGACGACGACCTTGGCAACCTTGGCAACCTTGATGCCGCCCAGTTCCTGGCCTCGGCTCGATAGTCGGACGGTAGCGTCGCTCTCGCCTTCGTGGAGGTCGGTATCTCCTTCTTCGTGCTCTCCGGGGTCTTCGTGCTTGTCCTGCTCCTCCGCTCTGTGCTCAATGTCCTCGTCATGGCCGTGGTCGGATTCGGCCGCCGGAAGTGGTCCGGCAAGCAGAAAGAGGGTGCCAAGGATGACGATCACTAGCCGGCCGAGTCGCGGAAGCATATCACTCGCGCGGACTGGTACTGCATGTAGTTTCACTTGCTACTCCTTGATGACTTCCGGCTCCACGCCGGTAATCTCGAGCAGGTCCGCAACGTGCGCTACCCGCTCGGCTTGGGACTCAATCAACTCCATCGTCGTCTCGTGAAGAACACGCTGGGCTGCTATCAGTTCAGCGACACCAACGGCGCCCTGCTCGTAGTGCCGTGACAGATCATCGAGCACTCTTCGCTGCGCAGGCAGCAGGACCGAGTACCCGGTGTCGAGCTGTTCGGACCGGTTGGCCAGCTCTGCCAGCAGTCTGTCGATCTGCACCTCGATGTCCGATCGAGTCTGCTGCGCGGCCCACTCCGCTTCGGCAACCCCGAATCGCGCCGCCCGCACCGCACCCTGGTTCCAGTTGAGGACCGGAAGCGGCAGGGATGCCCCCACGCGGGTCGAACTCCCCCCCGACTCCGGGTCGCGCGTCCATGCTCCGAACAGCGCCGGGGCGGGAAGCACGTCGGCTCGCGCCGCGCTCAAGCCGGCTCGGGCTGCGGCGACTTCGTTCACGGCCAGGATCACTGCCGGCTGGCTCATGGCGAGTTTGACGAGCTCCGCCTGGCCGGGAAGCTTCGGGCCGATGACGAATGACCCGGCCGGTCGCCGGCAGGTGTCGGACGAGTCCGCCCACAACGAAGCGAGCGACCGGCAGGCAGCATCGTATCTGCGACGCAGTCCTGCAGCCTCGACATCAAGTGCGGTAAGCTCAAGTTGCTCCCTGACACGGTCGATGTCCCTGGCAGCCCCGGCTGCGACGCGGCGAGACATGTCCGCTACCGACGACCGCAGCAACGCTTGCAGCGTGTCGGCGGCCGCGAGTTGGTCGCGGAGTGCGAGCGCGGTTGCGAAACGTCGCAGTGTCTCGGCCCGCAGCCGCAGGCGCGTCGCGGATTCCTCCAGTCGCGCCGCCTTCAGACCGGCCTGTGCCGTCCGCACGCGTGCGCGCCGCTGACCCGCGATCTCCAGCGGAAGTGTGATCCCGACTTCCAGTGAACCACGGCCGAACTCCTCAGTTGCGAGTTCCAGCTCCGGATTGGGAGGCAGCTGGCCCTGCGTCAGCAACGCCTGGGCGGCTCGAACCGCGATGGCGGCTCGGGCGATCGACGGATTGCCTGCCTGGACACGATTCCAGGCCTCGGACAGCAGGATGTCCTGCGCTCCCGCAGCAACCGCCAGGCGGGCAAAGCAGAGCAGGGCAATGATTGCCACCCTGTCGCTGAAAGGACGTTTCATATCCTCTTCTCCTTTGAATCCATCTCACATCCAAGTTCGTGCATCTGATTTGTCGTCCAAACTGACCCGCGCAACGCGGGTCGGACTGAGGCAAAGTTGTGGAGCTAGTCTAGCAGCGTAGGACGGTCGAGCAGTCGGACGGGCTCAACGGAGTGTCGTGTCCGCCATCGAAAGAGGCGACAGACTGCCGGCACGGACCCACTACCGCTAGTGCCATGCCGGACTCGGACTGACCGCCATCGTGACCGCCCATCCGGGAACCGCAGCACTGCTTGCGTGCCGCGACCACAGTCGCGGGCACTGATACATACCTGCAGGTGCTCGACTTGGCTGGGCAGGGCTCCGACACATGGCCGACCTTAGGACTGCAGTCAGCGATGTCGCAACCAGCAAGGGGCCGGGAGAACGCTGTGTGCGGGAGATGGTCGTCGTTTGCGATGCAGTATGACATGTCGCTCAGCGCCACGCACCAGATGAGGATCACCACAGGCAGGGACCTGGCGAGAGCCGCGACGGTTGACATGACCATGATACGATCTCATTCTACTCGCGGGACGAGTAGAGTCAACCTCCCCCTCTGTCGCTCCCCCTCTGTCGCTCACCAATGATCTCCGTGAGAGCAGTGCAAGGAACTCGAGTTTCGTCACCGGTGCGCCGAACCACGGAGGAAGGCGCAGAAGTTCGTCCGCAGTACTACCGGTCGGGCGAGGTCTTCCCGTCCTGGCCCAGGATCAAGAAGTCCACCCGGCGATTGATCCCGCGGCCGTCGGCCGTGGCGTTATCAGCGACCGGACGGGATTCGCCGTAGCCTTTTGCCGTCAAGCGACTCGGGTCCATTCCCAACTCATGGACGAGGTAGTCGACCACTGACTTGGCGCGCCTTCCGGAAAGCCCGAGGTTGTACTCGTCCGACCCCTTGCTGTCGGTGTGGCCCTGTATCTCGACCCGGATGGTGGGATTCTGAATGAGAATCTTCGCGGCATCCTCGAGGGCAGGGCGCGATTCGGACTTGATGGCTGCCTGGTCGAAGTCGAAGTAGACGCCCTGCAGGGTGATGACCATCAGTTCACTCACGAGCTGGAAGTCCCGCGCCAGGGGCTTGTCCCGTTCGACCAGCACCGTCCCGAGCTGCTCCAGATAGTCGGGCGACTCGACGATCAGCGTGTAGAGGCCGGGCAGCAACTGCGCCTCGTAGATGCCGGTTGCCGCGTCCGTTGTGACCACGGCCGAATCGGCTTCCGGCACCCTGACCGTCGCGGCCAGCGACTTGCCGGTTTTCCGGTCGGTTACCCTGCCCGTGACCTTGACGACAGCGACTGCCCGTGGGAGCGCGATAGCCGCGACGGACGGCCTGCGACTCTCTACCATGAGCGGTATCGTTCGACTCTCGTAGCCCGGGGCACTGGCCTCGACGGTCACGGCGCCTGCCGGTACCTTCGTCGCCCTGAATCCGCCCGTGCTTGTGTCCGTCGCCATCCGGCCGAGTTTCGGATAGTCGGGAAACGTGATGGTTGCGGCCATGGGCGCACCACTTGCGGCGTCCGCAACGGTGCCGACAATCTGCCCGTATTCGTCGGCATGCCCGCCAAGCGGTGTCCCGAAGCCGCCACCGACGACGATTTCGTTCGGGCGTCTGTTTCCATTCAGCCTGTTGTCGAGGCTCAATGTGTATCCCACCTTGAGGAACGCCGAGGTGGCCGTACCCAGGGTGATGCCCGGCGTCACCTGGACGTGACCGTTCTTCGTGTCCAGCACACCTTGCGACTTTCCGTCGGGTTGCCGGGAGAGAGCCTCCACGAAGAGACAGAACTGGTCACCATGGAACTCGACGGCCGCGGCGTACTGCGTCTCGCTGCCAGCCCTGCCGCAGTTGACCATCACGTTCGGCACGGCCTTTGCGAGATCCTGGAAGTGCAGAGTAAGCAGGCCGTTCCATGCCAGACCGGTTGCCGGTGGCAGGGCCGAGGGATCGAGCACCTCCCAGCCGGTTCCGGCCGCGCGCGAAATGAAGGTGTAGGACGCGCTGGCACCCAGCTTCAGCACGGGAATGACCGGAACCGAGAGTTTCCCACCTGCCTTCAGATCGTGTAGCCTCCACACCAGCTCATCTGAGGTTGCGGACATGGGCTTCTGGAGTATCCCGCCCCAGGAACCGAACAATTCGAGACCGAAGCGCTTCCCGGCGACGGGCGCGTAGCTAATTTCGGGGACGAGCAGGTCTGCTATCCAGCCGCGCCTGCCGTTCGTGCCCAGACCGACATTGCGGGTCAGCGAGTGGAGCGAGACGATCAGTCCTGCTTCCGGTTCGACCAACGCGCTCTGCGTACGGAACAGACCTCTGCCGCCTCCCAACCCCGGGTAGGCGAACAGGAGTGCGGGCAGCAGTGCCGTCACCAGGGCAGACATCTGTACTTTCACCCTCATGTCCTCTCCTTGTGCGACTGCGGATTGCCGCCGATTCATGGCCGTGCAGGTCCGCTTGACTGGGTAGCCAGTCCGCCCGGGAATAGCGAAGCAGCCGCAGAGATGCGGCTGCTTCGACTGTCAGGAACCGTTATGCCTGGCTTCTCAGGCTCAATGGGACCTGGGTCCCGCTTTCTACTCGCCGAACCGGCTCAGGTCGTCGAAGAAATTGCCAAACTCGACCTGGAGGCTGCCAACGGCTCTCACGTCGCGGTTGGCCACGGAATCGAAGCCGGTGAAGGTGAACGTGGCGTCCGCGAGGTCGACGATGTCGTAGTCAGGTGGCTCAAGAAAGAAGTCGGCGAAGGTCAACTGCTTCCAGACAGCCGGTATGCAGGTCATGTAGAACGTGGTCTGCGACTTTCCGGTGGCGTCGGCCATGACCGCCTGCCCCAGCGGAACCGTTACCTTCGTGTATATGGGGGGGTCATCGCCGCCGGGAGTATTGCTTCTGAAGCTGATGCTCGCCTTGTTGATGGTTGCCTGGTACGGGGTCCAGGTCGGCAGTCCGGCGCCGATCTCGACGTACTGCAGCACGACTTCGACCGAATCAGGCATATACTGGTAGAGAGTGACATAGTCGCTGTCGATCTTGTCGAAGTACTGCAGGAAATCTGAGATGTCGACCCGTAATGAATTGCCGCCATTGATCGAGACAACGCGAAGCACGCTGGCTCGCTCGCAGCCGGCCGTCAGGAGCAGGCCAGCTATGGCGACCACGGTCAAGAGGCCAAGCAGAGAACGACGCATACGGTTCCTCCTTAGTATAAAGCCGTCGCAGAATTTTACCCCGCAGGGGAGCAGTGTCAAGCGGATTCGGAGCTTACGACTGCTGCCTCCCGCCCGGCAATGTCTCCGGGCCGGTGGCGGCACGGCCGTATCCGTCTGATCTGTCCGCTGCCTGGAACGACCGGGCAAAGGGCGAGCCCGGATCGCACGACTGCTGCCTGCATCCGGATCAGAGGAGCAATCGCCAGCTGGCGCAGGCGCAGGCCCCTTGCCCCGGTCCGGTCATGGGAGTGCCGGTTCGCATGTGTTGACTGCCTGGGCCGGTGTGATATTTTCACACGACCCGGTGGTTGCCAATGGCGAGACCCGGTTGGACACAGCGCCTGGTGCGCGAACCGCTCCGGATGCGACGCGTTCACGGACTGAGAGAGATAGTGGAACCAAGGAGGAAGAATGCGAAAGACAGTACTGGCTCTGATGCTCGTGGCGGCGACGGCCGGAGTCGCGCGTGCGGCCCGACCGACAACGGCGACGAACTCTACGTCTGACCCGGTCCGGACCGGGCGGGTCACCGGGCACATCGCCGTACTCTACGACCGGGCGGGCAAGCTGGTGGGTGGTAACAGCGACGCCGTGAGCGGCGACTCGCTCTACTGGAAGAGCTACAACAGCACGACCTACCTTAAATCGTCGGCCAAGGACCATGACCCGGCTCCTGCCGATAGGACGGCGATGGCGTTCCAGGACAATCAGACTGTCGTATGCATGGACCCGAGCGGTGACTATGTCTACGAGGTCCTCGGCAGCACTATGCGGCGGTTCAGTACGACTGACGGTTCGGACACGAGCTTCACGCTTGCGTACCCCGGCAATGGCGCGTGCGGCACCGACGGCCAGTACGTCTACGTTCCCAGAATCGATTCCATCTACAAATACACTACAACCGGAACGTATGTCAACACGACGAAGATCAACTTCTCCACCAACCAGTACGCGTTCGCGGTGACTAATGACACGCTCTGGGCGGGCGACTTCTCGGGCGTCACGTACTACGGGTACGCCTGCGCCAGGTTCGAGGGCGAGTCGCTCAACTATGACGCCACCTGGAACGTGGGTGGCGGTACCGGTGGCGCGGGGATGAACATAGCGTTTGACGGCACGTACTACTACTGGGCGATGGGCGGCTACCAATCGAACACCTTCAAGCGGTTCTACTCCGACCGGACGTTGTACACGGAGGGGATGGTTTCCACCGACTGCCGGGGCGTGATGTGCAAGGTCGTCGGGTCTCCGCGAGCGGACGTGGCCTGCGTCGAGCTCCTCGCGCCGGCCGACACGGTCGACTCGGGCGCGACGATTACACCCCAGGCCGTGATCCGAAACGTCGGCACGACCGACGAGTCCTTTGACGCGTGGTTCAGCATCGGTTCAGACTACGCGGATACGGTTTCCCTGAGGCTGGCGGCGGGTGCGAGCGACACGGTTGAATTCGCCGGCTGGGAGGCGCTCGACCTCGGTACGTTGGCGGTGACTTGTTCTACGATGCTATCGGGCGACGTCGATTCGATGAACGATGCGGTTCACGACTCGGTCGAGGTCGTGCCGTTCACCGGGATTCGCGGGCGTTTTGACACACACGGCTTGTCTTTGCTCGACGAGGTACTTCCGAACCCGACCAGCGGCCGCGTCGCGGTAAGCTACAGGCTTCCGAACCCGACCGAAGTCAGGCTGTCGGTGTACTCGTCGGCTGGCGTCCCGGTGTGGGTCCTGCAGCGCGGGGTGCAGGACGCAGGTCCCCACCAGGTATCATGGGACGGTCGGGACGAGCAGGGTCGCCGCGTAGCAGCGGGCGTGTACCTCCTGCGGCTCGAGGCCGGCAGGCTTGGCGCTACGCGCAAGCTGGTCGTGCATAGGTAGCAGATCGGCTGCGCAATGGAATGAGCAGGGGCAGGCGAGTGCCTGCCCTTGCGATTCAGCGCCGGCGCGACGGACTCAGGTCTGGACTACTCGGACGGTGTAGCCGATCGGGCAGGCCTTCTTGAGCATCGCCGAGACCGAGCAGTACTTCTCCTGCGAAAGCTCGACCGCGCGCTTGACTTTCTCCTCTTCGAGGGCTTTGCCCGTCACCACATACTCGATGTCGATTCGGGTGTAGACCTTCGGGTGTTCCTCTGAACGCTCCGCCGACACATTGAGTTCGAACGCGGTCACATCCTGCCGCATCTTCCTGAGCAGCGGGACGACGTCCATGCCGGTACAGCCGCCAAGCGCGAGGAGCAGCAGTTCCAGCGGCTTGGTGGCAGAACTGTCGCCGTCGAACTCGGGCGCGGTATCCATCGGGACGAGGTGATTGGTCCCGGCCTTGCCGATGAACGTCATCCGGCCGGCCCAGCGGACGCTGGCTGCATGCTTCATTTGTCCCTCCTAGAACTTGCGGAGCAGGTTGAAACCGACACGGAAGTGGCCCCTGAGCAGGTCGAGTACGTCGGAGTTGGCGGTTGGTTCACCGAAGCTACGGAACATCGCCGGGGCTGACTGTTCGCGCGGAGTCCCGAGCGTGATGATGAAGTTGTGCCAGCCGATCTCTTTCTCAATGGCCAGGCTGGCAGCCAATTGCCGCGTCGTTGAGTCCCGGCCCACGAGCACCGGCTCGGCCTCAAGCGAAAGCGACCAAGTGTTGATTACCTGTACCTTGGCGCCGAGTCCGAGCGAGACGAAGTGCTTGCTAGTGTTGGTCGTGTAGCGCGGCTGGGCCACTACCGCAAGCTTCTCGCCGAACGTACGATGGCAACAGAGCCCGATGTTGAACCACGTGCTGTCGAGCTTGAAGCCGTAGAGGTGGGTGTTGATTTCCGGGTAGAGCGTGAGCCAGTCAACCGGGGCGTACGCTCCGCGCAGGCCGAGTTCCCGGCTGGAGATGGCGTCGGCGATGCCCACCAGCCACCGGTCCCCGAACGACTTGTCGAGAGTCACGCGGACGTTGGCGCCGGTGAATGCCCGCAATGGTTCGCGGGTCCACTCCGGTGCGGTCACTGCCCAGAGGAACCGGTGCGAGACGCAAACCTGCCAGACGTGCGATTCGGGCCGGACGCCGGTCGGCAGGTTGGCGATGCGCTGGCCGGGAAAGGCAAGAAACAGAAGAAGTAGAGTCACGAAGCACCCCTTTCGCGCCGCATCTCAGCGGACAAACTGAATCCTGGCAACCGAACTGATCTCTTCGCCAAAGCGGACAAAGTACGCCGCGGGCGGTACCAGCCGGCCAGCTGCATCGCGGCCGTTCCAAACGACGCGCACTAGCTCGCCGTCCGGCTGCGAAATCAGAGTCCTCACGAGCCGGCCCGAGCCTGCGTAGATTCGCACCGGTGAACCGGCCGGGCCCCAGTAGCTGATGACTACCCGATTGCGGGCCGGGCTTGCGTAGCGCCAGAAGTGGCGGCCCGGGGTCGAGCCCGGTTCGGCAACGCCGGTTTCGGAGACAACCAGGCTGTCACGGCAGATGCGGTCACCGGAGTTTCCGTTGTCGTTGTTGGCGGCGTTCGCGCACCAATAGAAGCGCACGGCGCCGGCGCCGGCAGCCGGCGCGCGCCAGCCGAAGGTCCAGGTTGTTGGTCCCGGCGTGCCGGGATGCGTGCCGCTGCTCCTGTGCTTCAAGTATCCCGGCGGCGACGAACTGTACTGGGTATTGGTCGAATCGGTGACGGTGAGCTGGCCGGCGCTGTTGTTCGCCTGGTCGACGATGGTCAGCTCGAACCCCCAGCGTGACTGGCCCGCGTAGCGAACCGATAGAGTCAGCGAGTAGAGCGAGTCAGGCTGGTACCAGTTGCCGACGAGACCCGCCAGCTCGGTCGAGTCGGCCGAACCGACGCCGGCATGGCAATCGTTGCACGTGCCCTCGCCCGGACGCCCGGTCTTGCCGTCCGGGGGCCCGCCCGAGTACGCCATCGCCAGCGCACACCACGAGCAGAGCGCAACCAGTATTCGCGTTTGCCAATCTGCAATCTGCAATCTGAAGTCTGAAACCACCTAGTTGTCCTTCGCGCCCTGGTTTATCCAGTTGCGGATGGTCGCGGTCTTGGTCGTGTCGAGCGGCGCGCCGCCAAGCGGCATCTGGGGAGTCTCAACGCCCATGATCTTGCGGTAGAGCTTGCTCGAGTCGGCTGAGTCAGGGGTCACGTTCGAAATCGTATCCGAGCCGGTGCCGGTGGCGCCGGCATAGCTCGTCAGCGAGTAGCCGCCGGACGGACTAGAGTTACCGTGACAGGTGATGCAGTTGGCGCTGAAGATGGGCTGGACGTCGGTTGCGTACGACGGGTCAACCGGCACGTCGGACGGAGCGGCGTCGCAACCAAGAACAACCAGTACCAGCAGGATCGGGACCAGTACGAGGAGCTTCACAGGTATTTCCTTTCGGTGCTTGCCGGACAGGAGATTATTGAGCAGCGGCCGCGGGAGTCAAGCAAGAGCGGGCCGGCGTTGCGCCGGCCCGCCCGATGACCGTAGAGAAGGGGCTACTTGTCCTTGGCGCCTTCGCTGATCCACTTGTGGAAGGTGGCGAGCCTGGCCGAGTCGAGCTTGCCCGCGGGCGGCATCTTGCCGCTCGCCAGCACCTGGTACAGCTTGCTGGAGTCGGGCTTGCCGGGGACGACCGGCTTGGCCAGCCCCTCGGGAGTGGTCAGGTCGTACTTGGCGGCGTTGCCGCCGGCCGCGTGGCAAGGCAGGCAGCTTGCCGTGATGATGGACTGGACCTCATGCGCAAGGACCGGGGCCGGCGCGGTTGTGTCCGCAACCGGAGCCTGTTCGGCCTTGGGGGCGGCCGGCGCCGCCGGCTGACTGCCGCAGCTGACGAGTAGCAGGACGATGGAAAACATGATCAGTATTCTCACGGTGGTTCCTTTCATTGGCCCTGAGTGGTCAATCATCAGCCGTGCGAGCCGCCTGTCAAGCGACGGAAGTGCCGCTAGCCGTTGAATGCCGGCAGGAGTTTCTGGATGTCGCGGATGGCTTCCTGTTCCCATGCCTTTGCCTCTAGGACGACGCGAACCTTCTCGCCCGGTTCCATCTCCTTGTTGCTGACCGCCTCAAGCCGGGTTGCGATTCCCTTGTACGTGGAACCAAGCTTGCGGGCCTGTGGCGAGACTCGGGCATACTTGTCGGCAATCTCGTCGAACCAGGCAGCGGCCATGGCCCGGCACTCGGACCAGACCATGGCATTCCACCAACTTCCGTGGCTGGCTCCATGCCCTGCTTCTACGGCCTTGACCCAGTTGTCATAGGCGGCCAGTCCGGTTGAGTACAGCTCTGGGCTGTGGTTTCTGGGATTCTCGAAGAGGTCCAAAGCGTAGCGCAGGCTGTCGCGGACGACCTTGGATTCGTCCGCGGCCGGTGCTTTCTTGAACGCCCAGAACGTGGCGTGGACTTCTTTGCCGAATTCCTTCCAGGAACCGTATGTCAGGCTCGGCGGCGTCGTGTCGACGCACGCGGACCAAGGCTGCAGTGCGAGCATCCGGTTGTCGTCATAGCCGTAGACCAGCTGGTTATCCATGTTGCCCATCCCGCACGGCTGTCCCTGGTCAATGTGCTCTCGCACTTTCCGCTCTATGGCCGCGCGCTCTTCAGGCGTGCTGCCACTGTGGCAGAACCCGAGTTCGATCATCTCCAGCCCCAGGTTGCGCACAAGCGGATAGAACTCGTCGTACTTCCAGCAGTACGGCCCGCTCGGGCAGAGCTGTTCGTGGATGTTCATCAGGAAGGCGTGTCCGGAGCCGCCGAAGGTCGCGGCGGCGCTCAGGTCGCCGCCGCAGTAGTCGAGCGCGCCTTTGACGACTCCTACCAGGCAGGCATTGAACGGCGGCTGGCGGAGACGCTCGAGTTTCTTCATTCTACTCTCCTCGACTGATGTTCAAGCTATGTTGAAGGACACCATTCTGATATCGGTCATTTCCTCGATGGCGAAGCGCGGGCCTTCGCGGCCGATGCCGGAGTCCTTGACGCCACCGTAGGGCATCTGGTCGGCGCGGACTGTCGCCGAGTCATTGATGAGGACATTGCCGACCTCGAGCTGCTCGGCGGCGCGAAGCGCCCGGCCGATGTCGCGGGTGAAGACACCGCAGGCGAGGCCGTAGTCGTACTCACCCAGCGCCGACCCCTGGTTGAATGAGGCTATCGCCTCGTCGTAGTCGCGGAAGGTGTGGATGGTGACGATAGGGGCGAAGCTTTCCTCGCACACGACGGGCAGTTCCGGCCCGGCACCCAGCAGGATGGTAGGGAACATTATGGTTCCTTCGGCTGAGCCGCCGCACAGGACTTCCGCGCCCGCGGCCCGGGCTTCTTCGACCAGCGATAGACCGCGGCTGAGCGCGGTCCGGTCTATCATCGGCCCGATGTCGGTTTCGGGCAGAGCCGGGTTGCCGCAGACGAGTTTCTCGACGGCGTCTACGAACCGGGCTGTGAACTGCTCGGCCACTGACTCGTGCACGTAGAGCCGCTGGGTGTGGATGCAGACCTGGCCGGAGAAGGAGAAGCCGCCTACCAGGCAGCGGCCAAGTGCTTTGTCGATGTCCGCAGTCTCATCAATGATGGCGCCGGAATTGGAGCCGAGTTCGAGGGTCACGCGCTTCAGGCCGGAGTCGCGCTTGATCGCTTCCCCGACCGCCGGGCTACCGGTGAAAGTGACCATCCGGATGCGGGAGTCGCGGACCAGAGCCGCGCCGACCGTGCCGCCCTCGCCGACGATGATGCTGAGCGCCCTGGGGGGCAGACCGGCGTCGAGTAGCGTCCTTCCCAGCAGCAGCGCGGTCAGCGGAGTCTTGGTCGCGGGCTTGAGGACCAAGGAATTGCCCGCGGCCAGTGCGGGCGCGACCTTGTGGAGCACCAGGTTGAGCGGGAAGTTGAAGGGCGTGATGGCGGCGATAGCGCCGAGCGGCACGCGGATGAAGAAGCCGCGGCGGTGCTCCGAGCCGCGCGCTGCGTCCATCGGCACAGTTTCGCCGTGGATGCGGAGTGCCTCGCCTGCGGCAAAGCGAAGGGTTTCGACGCCACGTGAGACCTCGACAGATGCGTACTTGCGCGGTTTGCCGGCCTCGGCGATGATGGACTCGGTGAACTCGTCGCCTCGCTGTTCGAGCAGTGCGGCGGCCTTCGCGAGAATCGCGGAGCGACTGTGGGCGGGTAACCGGCGCATATCGGCCGCGCCGGTCGCGGCGGCAGCGATGGCCGCGTCTGTGACCGACTCAGTGGCAACCGGGATTTCACAAATGACCGATTCATCATACGGATTGATGACCGGCAGAGCTCTCTCGGTGGCGACCCACTCGCCGGCAATCAGCAGCTTTGGTTGTTCCATCTTGGTGAGAGGATAGGCTGTCGCGTCAGGCAAGTCAAACGTCATTTGCGGGACGGCTTCGGAAGGGACGCAGGGGTGTCCGTTCCATGCCGGCGGCGAAGCTGCGACCTGGTGCTTGGACGCTACGGCGCGGCACCCGGCCGTGCCGGTCCGTCTGCGGCCTGGTATGACTCCGGCCGGTCCACGTCGTAGAAGCGATACGGACGGTCCAACCGGGAGTAGTAGCTCCGGTCCGGCAGGAGGGCCATCGTCGTGTCAAAGTACTGACTGAGGACGACCCGGAATGTGTTTACCGGTGAGATTGAGTCGTAGAGCAGGGCAGATGTCTCGGTCCGGCGGCCGGAAGGCGGGAGATACGCCGCGTAGAGAATGGCCATACGCTCCTCCAACTGGCTCTGCGCGGAGTCGCCCCAGGAGACCGTTTCTCTCAGCCCGTGGTCGGCCTGGATGATGATGACCGGGGGGCGCTGCGACTGCGCCATGATTTGTCGCACTACGGCTTCGAGCAGCGAGCCGAGGTAGAGTGCCTGGCCGCCGTAGCTGCTAACGTTAGCAGGCAAACCGCGCGGGCGGAAGATAAAGGGCCGGTGCGGACTCAGGACGTGGGCGAAGACAAACACCGGGTGACGGCTCCGCCCCGCGTACGGCAGGTTCCGCAAGGTGTAGAGCACGCGGTCGCGGTGCCGGTCGACCGAGGAGGCGTGCCGCATAATGAGGATGTCTCGGAGCAGCGTCGTGTTCACCAGGATGCCCTGGAACTCGGTCAGAGACCAGGGCGGGGACAGGCGCACGTCGGCGGCGAACTGGTCGGTGCCGGCATCGCCCGAAGCAAACGACACGGTCTTGTAGCCTCGGCGGCGCAGAAAACCGGCCAGCCGGCTGTTCTTGATCATGCCGAGCAGCGGACCGCCGTTGTCTGATTCCGTGCCCACTGCCGCGGCCAGGCTGTCCAGGTAGGTGAAATTGAGCGACGAGGCGAGTGAGGGATGGGTCCAGGCGTAGTTCGAGCGTGCCCGGTCGGCGACGAAGAAACCAAGGCTCTCGAGTTTGCCGAGGAACGCGCTATTGTCGGCGTTGTGGCCGGACTTAAGCACGTCGGACCGGACGTAGGAATCGGCAATGATGTAGTAGATGTCGGGGTAGCCGGCGCCGGTCGCCGCAGCTTCCTGTCCGGTTCCGTGCTCGGCGCGCGGCGGACGATGAGCGAAGGCGCGCAGGCCCGTCGCCAGATTGACGGTGAGGATGCCGCCGGCGACGCAGTTCAGCACGACCGTGACCCCGGACAGAGAACGTCGAGCCCTGCGCTTCCGGCGTCGGACGACCAGCCAGACTCCGATGCCCAGCAACACGGTCCCTCCCAGGAGCAGTTCCGCGCTCGCAAACACCTCGGGCATGTATGAGCCGGCGACGTGCCCGTAGAGAAAGAAGAGCACGAGGAACAGCGACACGAGCAGTGCCGCCCGCGCCGCGCTGTGGAACAGAAGCCCGAGGATCGCCCAGAGGACGGCAGTCATTGCCAGGGAGAGCGCGATGGGCACCAGCAATTCGCGGGGGTCAATCGGGATCCGGGCGCCGTTGTAGGCGTAGACGAAGAGAACCGGAGCTATCGCGAACAGGACCGGGTGAAGCGGCAGCGCGCTACGGCCCGGTTTCTGGTTGGCTTGTTCTTCTCTCGCCGCTGGTAGGGTTCCGGAGCGGGCGCCCTGGAGATGGGGCGGCACCGGACGCTCAGGACCGGCTTTCCTCGTCACTGTTTTTGTACCTGAAGAGACGTTTGAAGAAAGTCAGGACCCGTCGCCAGAACACGCCCAGCGCAAACAGCCCGCCCAGCAGGCCGCCAATCAGCAGTTGCACGACGTAGCTGCCCGTTCCCGGGTCCAGATACGCCTGCGCGACCGAAGGCAGCGCCAGCGGCAACAACGTCAAGAGCAGCAGGGCTCGGGCCGGACTGCCGGGCGCAGGTTTCACGCGCCTACTTTAGCCGCGCAGATTCAGGCAGTCAAGAGACCCGTGACGTCCGATTGTGGCAAGCGGCCGTCACCAAGTCGGATTGCGGCGGAATGAAAGCGACACAGTGGCAGTGTTGACGCCGGACTTGTTGCGGTTGCTGCTGATTTGACAGAGGCGGACAATGGCCTATAATTCAGGCGCGAGGGCGATTAGCTCAGTCGGCTAGAGCGCCTCTCTTACACGGAGGAGGCCATCTGTTCAATTCAGATATCGCCCATTTCCGTAACTTCTTTCAATCCAAGCTGTTAGGATTGTAGTCGGTCAGGCGCGGCAATTGCCGTGCCGCGGGAGCGAATCTGGGCCGCTCGGTTCGGGTCTAAGAAGATGGAAGGTTTTTGTATTACAGAAGTTAGCTGACAAATCGCCGCGTTCCGGGAGGTCCCGGAATCAGGCGAGAGTAGTAGGTGTCGGTGCATTGCCGGGAGCGGCAATCCCGGCGAGTAGACTGCGGTTTTCAACTAGAACTCACAACGTCCTAAGGAGGAGTCATGAAGATACGACCGCTACAGGACAGAATCCTGGTCGAGCGCATCGAAGAGGAAGTAAAGAAGGGTGGAATCATCATTCCCGATTCCGCCAGGGAGAAGCCCCAGCAGGGGAAGGTGATCGCCGCCGGTCCGGGAAAAGTGGATGAGAAGGGCACCCGGATTCCGATGGAAGTGAAGAAGGGCGACATCATCCTGTTCGGGAAGTACTCCGGCAACGAGATCCGCATCGGCGAGGAAGAGCATCTCATCATGCGCGAGGACGACGTTCTCGCGGTGATCGAGAAGGAAGCGAAGTAAGGAGGAGCGAGCATGCCAGCCAAAGATTTGAGATTCGAAGACGAAGCACGGCGAGCGATTCTCCGCGGGGCGCAGCAGTTGGCGCACGCGGTGAAGGTGACCCTGGGACCACGCGGCCACAATGTCATCATCGACAAGAAGTGGGGCGCGCCGACCGTTACCAAGGACGGCGTGACCGTGGCCAAGGAAGTCGAGCTCGAAGACAAGTTCGAGAACATGGGCGCCCAGATGATCAAGGAAGTGGCGTCCAAGACTTCCGACGTTGCCGGAGACGGCACGACCACCGCGACGGTGCTGGCCGAGGCGATCTATCGCGAGGGCCTGAAGAACGTCACCGCCGGCGCGAACTCGATGGCCTTGAAGCGCGGCGTTGATGCGGCGGTCGAGACCGCAGTGGCCGAGCTGAAGAAGATGTCGAAGAAGACCACCGGCCGCGAGGAGATCATGCAGGTCGCGGCCATCTCCGCCAACAACGACAAGGAGATCGGCAAGCTGATTGCCGACGCGATGGAGAAGGTCGGCAAGGAAGGCGTGATCACGGTCGAAGAGGCGAAGTCGGTCGAGACGACGCTCGAGGTCGTGGAGGGCATGCAGTTCGACCGCGGCTACCTGTCGCCTTACTTCGCGCTGGAGCCCGGTACGACCACCCCGCAGAACCCGAAGATGGAAGCCGTCGTCGAGGACGCGCTGGTCCTGCTCTATGAGAAGAAGATCTCGTCGATGCGCGACCTGCTGCCCGTGCTCGAGAAGGTCGCCCAGCGGGGCAAGCCGGTGCTGATCATCGCCGAGGAAGTAGAAGGCGAGGCGCTGGCCGCGCTGGTCGTCAATCACATCAAGGGCACGCTCCGCTGCGCCGCCGTGAAGGCCCCGGGCTACGGCGACCGCCGTCGGGCGATGCTCGAGGATATCGCCGTGCTGACCGGCGGCCGGCTGATCTCTGAGGACCTCGGCATCAAGCTCGAGAACGTCCAGGTTTCCGACCTGGGTATCGCCAAGCGGGTCGTCATCGACAAAGAGAACACGACCATCGTCGAGGGTGCCGGCAAGAAGGCCGACATCACCGCCCGGATCGAGCAGATCCGGAAGCAGGTCGAGGAGACCAAGTCCGACTACGACAAGGAGAAGCTGCAGGAACGGCTGGCCAAGCTGGCCGGCGGCGTTGCGGTCATCAACGTCGGTGCTTCCACTGAGGTCGAGATGAAGGCGAAGAAGGCGCTGGTCGAGGACGCGCTGCACGCGACCCGGGCCGCGGTCGAAGAGGGCGTGGTGCCGGGCGGCGGCGTCGCCCTGGTGCGCTGCATCCCCGCCATCGAGAAGATGAAGCTCGAGGGCGACGAGAAGGTCGGCGCAGCCATCGTCAAGCGGGCGCTCGAGGAACCGATCCGGATGCTGGCCGAGAACGCCGGCGTGGACGGCTCCATCGTGTTTGAGCGGGTAAAGTCGGACAAGCCCAACATGGGCTTCAACTGCGAGTCGCTCGAGTACGTCGACATGTTCGAGGCCGGCGTGATCGACCCGACCAAGGTTGCTCGCGTCGCCCTGCAGAACGCGGCGAGCGTGGCCAGCCTGATGCTCACCACCGAGTGCGCCATCGCCGAGCTGCCGGAGAAAGAGAAGATGCCGCCGATGCCACCGGGCGGCGGCGGCGGATACGGCGGGGACTACTAGAAACGCCTGACGCGTAACGCATAACGCCTGACGCATGACGCTGGAACCACCCCCGCCGCTTCGCGGCGGGGGTGGTCCTCATTTCAGCGTGATGCGTGGTGCGTAGAGCGTAGCGCGTCTCCAGCCATGCCTACCTACGAGTATCAGTGCCAGAAGTGCGGACACCGCTTCAGCGAGTTCCAGCGGATTGTTGACCCGCCCATCAAGGACTGC
Source organism: candidate division WOR-3 bacterium (assembly GCA_016867815.1). Taxonomy (NCBI): domain Bacteria; kingdom Pseudomonadati; phylum Caldifarciminota; species Caldifarciminota bacterium. Next base: position 25,018 of record VGIR01000002.1, read on the forward strand.
CCGAAGTGTAGGAAGAGGAACTGCGTGGAGCAGATCATTTCCGGCGGCAGCGGCCTGATATTCAAGGGCTCCGGTTTCTACACTACCGACTACAAGCGCAAGCCTTCCAGTGACAGCGGGACATCGGCCAAGTCCGATAGTCCCAAGCCTCCCACCGACACGAATAAGAGCTGAGTCAAGGCTTGCGGTCGCCGGCCGCGGCCTTGGTGGCCGCACAAGCTTCAGGCCGCAGTCTCCGGGTCAAGTACAGCCCCAGGCCGTCTCTCGGGCGCAAACCCAAGCGCAAGCCTTCCTGAGCTCGATCTCTACTCAGGCCTGAACCTGGATCGGGACAGGCTACTTTCGGCTGTGGTTCGGGTCTCTGTGACCCCACCAGTGGTGTTTCTGCCACGGTTTTCGAGGTGTCTGGGGACGATTTGCGACCCCTTCACGCTGTCGGTATCCGGGTCTGGCGCGATCCCGAGCTAAGTGTATGAACAGGCAGGATATGAGTGCCACAAGCTCTGTGCAAGTATGGGGTTGACAAAAGGCCGTTTCTCTGTATCCTTGGTCACAGGCATATCGTTCTTTGATAATTCGGATGTAACCCAAAGCGTGCTCGGGTTTGTGCCATAACTAGTTGATTCAAGACATCAGAGCAGACAGACCCCTAAGATTTTTTGCTTGGAGGGTTTGATCCTGGCTCAGGACTAGCGCTGGCGGTGTGTCTTAGACATGCAAGTCGGGCGGGATACATTGTTGTAGCAATACAGTGGTGTGTTTAGCGGCGAACGGGTGAGCAATACAAGGGCAACCATCCCTCAGGAGGGGCACAACCCACCGAAAGGTGGGCTAATACCCCATGTTCTGCGGCGGAGGCATCTCTGCCGCAGCAAAGGCGCCGCAAGGTGCCGCCTCTGGACGGGCTCTTGTCCTATCAGCTTGATGGCGGGGTAACGGCCCACCATGGCAACGACGGGTAGCCGGCGTGAGAGCGTGACCGGCCACAGGGGAACTGCGATACGGTCCCCACTCCTACGGGAGGCAGCAGTCTAGAAATTTGGGCAATGGGCGAAAGCCTGACCCAGCGACACCGCGTGGAGGATGAAGTCTTTCGGGATGTAAACTCCTGACAGGCGGAGCGATGCCGTTCCGGAGTAACTGCCGGAACGGTGACGGTACTGCCAAAGGAAGCCCCGGCTAACTACGTGCCAGCAGCCGCGGTAATACGTAGGGGGCAAGCGCTGTCCGGATTTACTGGGCGTAAAGGGTGTGCAGGCGGACTGGCGTGTCGATGGTGAAAGCTCCCGGCTTAACCGGGAAAGTGCTGTCGAAACTACCAGCCTTGAGGACGGAAGAGGAAACTGGAACTTCTGGTGTAGCGGTAAAATGCGTAGATATCAGAAGGAACGCCGATAGCGAAGGCAGGTTTCTGGGACGTTCCTGACGCTGAAACACGAAAGCTAGGGGAGCAAACAGGATTAGATACCCTGGTAGTCCTAGCTGTAAACGATGTACATTAGGCGTGGGGATTTTCCCCGTGCCGGAGCCAACGCGTTAAATGTACCGCCTGGGGACTACGGCCGCAAGGTTGAAACTCAAAGGAATTGACGGGGACCCGCACAAGCGGTGGAGGATGTGGTTCAATTCGATGCTACGCGAAGAACCTTACCTGGGCTTGACATGCAGGTAGTAGTGACCCGAAAGGGAAGCGACCGGGGTTTACCCTGGAGCCTGCACAGGTGCTGCATGGCTGTCGTCAGCTCGTGCCGTGAGGTGTATGGTTAAGTCCCGCAACGAGCGCAACCCCTGCCCCTAGTTGCAAACCCGCGAGGGTGCACTCTAGGGGGACTGCCTCCGTCAAGGAGGAGGAAGGTGGGGATAACGTCAAGTCATCATGGTCCTTATGCCCAGGGCTACACACGTCCTACAGTGGCCGTTACAATGGGATGCTACATCGCGAGGTGATGCCAATCCTGTAAAAGCGGCCATGGTTCGGATTGCAGGCTGCAACTCGCCTGCATGAAGATGGAATCGCTAGTAATCACTGATCAGCATGCAGTGGTGAATACGTTCCCGGGTCTTGTACACACCGCCCGTCACGCCATGGGAGTCGGCAATGCCCAAAGTCCCTCTTTACGAGGGCCTAAGGCAGGGCCGATGACTGGGGCGAAGTCGTAACAAGGTAGCCGTACGGGAACGTGCGGCTGGATCACCTCCTTTCTACGAGTTTTGCACGAACCCGGGCACGCTTTTTGTCGTTACATCCAATTCTGAAAGATTGAAGGCCAAACGGCCTTCTTTCTTTTTGCGGGCAGTTCCTACTTCTGAGAGCCGAGGACGATGAAACGACGGGGGATGCTGGAAAGGGGGAGAAGGATGTCGTGCGAACCGGCGACACGCAGGAGATTGCGCGCCAGCAGCCTGCCGGCCTTTGAGAGTTCCGCCGAGCAATCTCGAGTCTTGTACAAGATGATGCTGCCGTTCGGCTTCCGGTGCCGACCCGCGTAGCGCACCACGTCCTGGAGAGGCCCGGAAAGCCGGCTGAGGACGACGTCGCATTCCAGGGACGGCAGTGACTCCGCCCGCGCGTTCAGTACCTCAACATGGGCGAGGCCGAGTTCGGTCACCGCGGTCTGCAGGAAACGACTTCTCTTCTGTGACGATTCGATGAGCTGCATCCTGAGGTCGGGCCGGGCGATGGCGAGAGGTATGCCGGGCAGGCCGGCCCCGCTCCCGATATCGCATACCCGCGCGGCGGGAGGCAGCAAACGCTGCACGGCCAGGGAGTCAATCGCGTGATAGGAGAGGATGCGCCCGGTGTCGCGGCGCGAGACGAGGTTGATGCGCTGGTTCCAGTCCCGCAGCAGCTGCGCATAGCGGAGGAGCGAGTCGTATTGCGGCTGGGTCAATTCGACGCCGAGTTGCCGGCAGGCTGCCTCGAGGGTGGGAAAGTCGGGGTCGGGAACCGGCGACGCGATCGCGGGAGCGAACATGGCTCGCCTATCCGGCGGGCGGGTCTTTTATGTAGACGTTCGTTTCCAGGTAGGTCTGGTAGTCGGTCCACTTGGTGCCCGGGTTCCTCTCGACCGCCTCGCGGAACATCGCCGCGCGGGCATCAAGATTGTCCAGGAAGTAGACAATGAACGCCTCGGCGAACTTCGGGGTCTTGGGCGAGCCGAATTCCATCTGGCCGTGGTGGGCCAGGATGATGTGGAGCAGCATCCGGGCCGTTTCCACCGGGAATCCCTCTATGCCTGCTATCTTGTCCTGGACCATCTGATACCCAAGCGTGATGTGGCCGAGAAGGCGCCCGTCATAGGAATGGTCAATCGCAACGTCGTAGACGTACTCGCGGATCTTGCCCACGTCGTGCAGTATGACGCCGGCAAGCAAGAGATCGGCGTCAATCTCCTCGTAGACCAAGGGGAAGCTCCGGGCAAGCCGAGCCATCAGTAGCGTATGCTCGAGCAATCCGCCAAGGTAGGCATGGTGAACCCGGGCGCCGCCCGGGGCGAGCGAGAACTGCTCGACGAACTTCTCGTCGGCGAAGAAGGAGTCCAGCAGGACGCGGAGATGCTGGTTCTTGACAGCGGCCATGTATCCCCGCAGCTCGGTCATCATCTCGGCGCGGTCATAGCGGGAGGCGGCGATGAAGTCGTCACGCGAGATGTCGGAAGGGGCGGCCGGGTGGATAACGCTGACGTTGAACTGCGGTTTGCCCTGGTAGTCTCCCATCCGGCCGGCGACTCGGTAGAAACCTCCGACCTCGACGCAGCGCAGGGCGTCCTCAATCCGGTCCCACATTATGGCTGCGACCGAGCCGGTCTTGTCACGCAGTTCGAGTGTCAGGAAGGCGCCGCCGTCGCGGCGTTCCTTCACGTCCCGGCGTGAGCAGTAGAAGACGTCATCGACCTGCGAGCCGGGCTTGATGTCCTTGATGAACTGTCTCTTCATGGTTGGTTTGCTGCCGCGAGCGGGCTAGAGGGAAAACGCCAGCGAGAGGCGATGGGCGACGCCGAGTTCGACCATGGGGATGAAGCAGTAGTCGAGTTGGTATCCGCGCCAGCGGAAGCCGAGGCCGGTGGTCACGCCGGCAAGGATGTCTTCGCCGGCGCCGGCTCTGAGGTCAACACCTTCGGTTGTATAGCCGGCGCGCACCACCAGAAGGTCGGCAACCCAGCCTTCGACGCCGGCGCGGACGTTGATCCGGTTGTCAACCGGTTTACGCACGTCTAGTGCCACATTGAGCGCCGGGTTCGGCTGGTAGGCAAGCCCAAGTCCAAAGTCGATCGGCATCGGGTCCACGCTGTCCCGGAAAGCCCTGATCTGATAGCCGACGTTCTTCACCGCCAAACCGGCGGTCAGCCCAGCGACCGGCAGTCGGTAGGTAGCGCCTAGGTTGCCGGCTAGTCCCAATCCGAAAAAGGTGTCGATGGAGCCGTATAGCCCTTGCAGGGCAACGCCGACCGCGAAGTCATCGGCGAGCCGCATTGCTCCGCTGAGGTTGAGATTGGCATAAGAGACGCCGAACGTGCCAAGCTCCTCGCCTCGTTCGTTGGTGCGCTTCATCGTACCGGAGTTCAGGTAGACTATCCCGAACCCCACGCCCTTGTCAGTGCCGACCGGCTGGCTGTAAGCGGCGGAGCCGGTGTGGATACCTGCCACGTAGTTGAGGTAGCCGACATGGGCGCGCGGGCTTTCCGCCGTCAGCACGTGCGCCGGGCTGAACCAGAAGCCCATCGGGCTGGAGGCGCTGCCGATTCCGGCGCCGCCCATTGCCGCCTCGCGGGCGGTCGGCGTTATACGGAGAAAGTCGAAGCCGGTGGTGCCGGCGTTCGGGTCGATCCCGACTAGAACCAAGGCCAGTGTCAGGGGGAGCATGATGCTTCAAAGTTAAGGTCGTTTGCCGCAGTTGTCAAGCTTATTCGAGCGGCACGATGTTGACATCAGTGCCTCCAGCAATAGAATAGGGGCGAGAACACTAGACGATAATCCGAGTCCGGTGTCGTGACGGGACTGTCGTTCAATTACTATGCGACAATCGGCGCCGCGGTGCCGGTTGCTGAGGAGGATAGTTATGTCCGGGCATTCTAAATGGTCCACAATCAAGCACAAGAAGGGCAAGGCAGACCAAGCGCGGGGCGCGGCCTTTTCGAAGCTGATTCGGGAAATCACTACGGCTGCCAGGATCGGCGGCGGCGACGTGAACGCCAACCCCAGGCTGCGCACGGCGGTCGAGTCGGCCAAGGCGATCAACATGCCGGCCGACAACGTCGACCGCGCCATCAAGAAAGGCACCGGCGAACTGCCGGGCGTCACCTATGAAGAGACCATTTACGAAGGCTACGGTCCGGGCGGAGTGGCCCTGATGATCCGAGCGCTGACCGACAACAAGAACCGGAGCACGGCGGAAGTCCGTCACGTCTTCGACAAGTACGGCGGCAGTATGGGCGCGGCCGGGTCGGTCGCGTGGCAGTTCAAACCGCAGGGACTGATAGTCGTGTCAAAGGACAAGGCGAGCGAGGACGCCGTTCTGAACGCGGCGCTGGAGGCCGGGGCCGACGACGTGAAGACCGAAGCGAGCGCCTACTCGATCACGACCCCGATTGGTGCGCTTGAGAAGGTGAAGAAGCAACTCAAGGACGCCACCATCCCGTTTGAAAGCGCGGAATTGACCATGATCGCAGCCAACTCGGTCAAGCTGTCCGAGGCGGAAGCGCCCAAGGTCCTCAAGCTGATTGAGATGCTGGAGGAACTCGAAGAGGTCCAACAGGTCTACGACAACTCCGACATCCCCGAAGAGATACTGGAGAAGATAGCGGCCGAGGACTAGTCTGTCTTGAGGATTCTGGGGATTGACCCAGGGCTGGGCGCGACCGGATACGGGATCATCGAAGACGGCGAGGCCACCGAGTTCGGCCTCATCACGACTGACGCAGGTCAACCCACTCCAGAACGGCTCCGATCGCTGGGCGAGGGTCTCGAAGAGGTGGTCCGGCGCAACCGGCCGACAATCTGCGCGCTTGAGACCCTCTTCTTCAAGTCGGTCGGGGCGAGGAGCGTGATTCGCTCGGCCGAGGCTCGCGGCACGATCATCTACGTTCTGGGCCGGAACCGCATACCGGTAACCGAGCTGACCCCAGCTACCATCAAGCTGGCCCTGACCGGGAGTGGCCGGGCGTCGAAACACCAGATGAATTACATGGTCAAACGGCTGCTCTCTCTGGGGGAGAGGGTTTCTGAGCACGCGGCAGATGCCCTGGCCGCCGCCTACTGCCTCAGTCGTAGGCAGCCGGCGAGAGCGGGGCGGCGATGCTAGCACGACTACGCGGCCTCCTGGCAGAGAAGGACCCGACACGGGTCGTAGTTGACTGCCAGGGTATCGGGTTCGGCCTGAAAGTCCCGCTGTCCACATCACGGCGGTTGGCCGATGACGGCGGCGAGGTCACTCTGCACGTGCACACCCATTTCACCCGGGAAGGGGTGGAGCTGTTCGGTTTCCTGGACAAGGATGAGAGGACCGCGTTCCAGCGGCTGATGTCGGTGTCGGGAATCGGACCCAAGGCTGGCCTGAACCTGCTATCCCGATTCGCTCCCGCGGAGATAGAATCCATAATAGCCAACGGCAAGGCTGACGTGTTGCGGACCGTGCCCGGTATCGGGCCGACCAAGGCAGACAGTATCATCAAGAAGCTGCAAGCCGAAGCCCTGCCGCCAGAAGGCGGCTCGGGTCTGCTGGCGGACGCGGAGTCGGCGCTGGTTTCGCTGGGGCTGACGCACCGCGAGGCCAAGGAACGTCTGCGTCGGGTTGGTTCGGCCGAGAGCCTCAGCCTGCAGGAGCTCCTGAAGCTGGCGCTGGCACATCGAGGCTAGCCGGGACGTGGTTCAGACGGAACGGATTTCATCTCCTCAGCGGATGCGGGGAGAGGAGGCGTTGGACGAGGAAATCCGGCCCCGTACCCTAGATGACTTCATTGGCCAGGACCGTCTGAGGGACAACCTGCGGGTTTTCATCGAGGCGGCCAAGCTGCGTGGGGAGCCGCTCGAGCACGTCTTGCTCTTCGGTCCGCCCGGCCTGGGCAAGACGACCCTCGCCTACATCATCGCGGGTGAGATGGGCGCAGCGCTCAGGGCTAGTTCGGGACCGATACTTGAACGACCCGTGGATCTTGCCGGCATCCTCACCGGTCTTGCTGCGAAGGACGTGCTGTTCATAGACGAGATACATCGGACCAACAAGTCAGTGGAAGAATACCTGTACCCCGCAATGGAGGACTTCTCGCTCGACGTGCTTATCGACAAGGGGCCAGGCGCCAGATCCGAGAAGATAGGCTTGCACGGTTTTACCCTGGTCGGAGCCACAACCCGTTCCGGTTTGCTGACTGCGCCATTGCGCTCCCGCTTCGGCATGTCTTTCCATCTCGACTACTATCCGGCTGAGGACCTCGTTCTCATCGTCCGGCGTACTGCGCGCATCCTCGGCGTGAAGGTCGAAGACGATGCGGCCGCGGAAATCGCCCGAAGGTCTCGCGGAACTCCCAGGATCGCCAACCGGCTGCTGCGGCGCGTCCGCGATTTCGCCCAGGTGGGTGGTAAAGAGCTGGTGGATAAAGAGATAACTCGCTATGCTCTGACCCAACTCGATGTCGACACGCTCGGACTGGATGAGATGGACAAGAAGATACTCACGACAATAATCGACCGGTTCAGTGGCGGACCAGTGGGTGCGTCATCGCTGGCAGTGGCCGTAGGAGAGGATGTCGGCACTCTGGAAGAGGTGTACGAGCCATTCCTGGTCCAGCAGGGGCTCATTCAGAGGACGCCGCGAGGACGGATTGCCCAGAAACGGGCATACGATCACTTCTGCCGCAAGGCGTCGAACCACCGCCAGAGCGAACTGGACCTCGGCTAAGCCCGTCCGCAATACGTGGAGAGGTGCGATTCCTCGTCGCGTGGCTGTGACCGAGGGCACAGCGGGAGTGCTGAGAACAAATGGTCTGAACGCTCTTCGTGGGGTCCGCGGCGGGTATCACGGCTATCCGGGCCGATCTTCCTGTTAGTTAAGTCTCAGTATTCAAATTACTTAGATTCAGTCACCGGACTTGGCTGAAGTCTGAGCCAAGGTATCTCTTGACATGGCGGGCAGTATCTGGACCATTGTACCATGAGAAAATGGGCCGTCGGCCTGTTTCTGCTCATGTCGGCCTGTTTCCTGCCCAAGGCGCAGACCACTAGCAGCATGGTCCGGACGGGAGTCCGGCCTCCCGACTTCATGTTCGGCGGGCGGCAGGACAGCACGGGCACGCCGCGCGGGCGCTATCTTGGTCGATTCAAGGTCACTTACTATTGGGCGGTTGAGGAGGCGGAGTATCCTACCAGCCGGTCTTCGCCTCTCTACCTGGCCGATGGCCAGCTTCTCGGCCGATTCTCCTCGGCCTTTGTCAGGGCTTTCCGGCTCGAGGCCGCGGCTCAATTGAGAGACGGGCGGCGCATCAGCTACCTCAAGCGGGCGAATCGGGCCAAAGTCGTGGACCGATTCCTGGGGAGTGGCGGGCACAAGCTTACCGAACTTAAGTCCATCGCGGTAGATCCCCGTTTGATACCCTTGGGTTCGGTAGTCTACATCCCGCAAGCCGAAAACGTCTCGATCGACGACCATACCCTTGGCGGCGTCTTCTACGCCCAAGACGTAGGCAGTGCCATAAGGGGCAAGCACATAGACATCTTTGTCGGCCGCAAACAGAACATGGACGCCTTCGCGTCAGCGGGAATGGGGAGTGCGAGTGGCGTCGACGTCTACATCCTCGAATAGCCGGGTCGGGTCCGATCTGCCGACTGCCTCTACCAGGGCTCGGTTCAGCTTTTCGCGCCACCACTCCCGATAGAGTCCCGCCAGGGTGATGACCCGAACCTGGCGCCGGTGCATCCACTCCAGCAAGGCTCCGAAGTCATCAACCGACCATTCGGTGAAGACCCGGGGTGTCGGGACGATGCGATGGAGAAGGATGACCGTCGTCCGGTTCCGGCGGACATGGCCGATTATCTCCGGCAGCCGGGTCTCAATCCTCAGCTCCACCTCCGGTATCCGGTACGGCTCCACCCAGAGGTTCGGGGTACCCGGGCCGACCTTGCGAGCCAGTTTGTACCCGGCGCGGCGGACCAGGTTGCGGATCCGGCCGTTCATGTCGCCATAGGGATAGACGAACGTGATGACTTCAGTGCCGAAGAGCGACTCAAGCTGGACCTTTGAGTCGGCGATCTCGTGCCAGGCGTGCTCAGTCTCCAGCTGACTGAGCCAGGGATGGGTCAGGGTGTGGCTGGCGATCTCGATGCCGCTGGAGTCCATCATCTCCCTGACCTCTTGTTCGTTCAGGAAGCGGTCGGAAGGACTGTAGGATGGCTTTCCTTCGCCAATGCAGCCGACGATCAGAGCGAGAGTCATGGTCATCCGGTAGCGCTTGAGCAAGGGGTAGACGTTCTCGTACACGCTGTGGTAGCCATCATCGACCGACAGAACTACCGTGCGGTCTGAAAGGTCAATGGTATCCAGCCCCGGCGGGACCGCTGGAGCCGGCCGTGTCAGCTGTGCAGGCAGCAGGATGAGAAGAAGGTGGAGCACGGGGCAGAGATGATAGGTGAAGCTACCTTTGTTGACAAGAGGTGCGGCTTTGGCAGACTGCTACAAGACAGACGATGAACGATGAGCGCTGCACGATGAACGAAGGAAGATAACGAATGAGGATTGGCCTCGCCCAGCTCAACCCGGTTGTCGGTGACTTGCCCGGAAACGTCCGGCGCGTGCAGCAGGCGCTGGAACACGCCAGCGAATCGAAGCCCGACCTGGTTGTTTTCTCTGAACTGATGCTGACCGGCTACCCGCCGCGGGACCTGTTGGCCCGCAGCTGGTTCATTGACCGTGTGGAGGCCGGTCTGGCCGACATCGCGCGGATTTCGGAACGATTCCCCGATATCGGCATCATCATCGGCGCTCCGGTACGTTCGTCGGGCGGGCTGGGAAAGGGTCTGCACAACGCCGCGATACTCTTTGTGGGAGGCAGGGAGCTGTCCCGGCAGGCCAAGTCTCTGCTTCCAACTTACGACGTCTTTGATGAGACGCGCTACTTCGCACCGGCTGAGGGAGTGCGGCTCGCAGAGTTCCGGGGTGAGAGAATCGGCATGTCCATCTGCGAAGACGCGTGGAACTCACCGGAGATGTGGGAGAGGGCGGAGTATCAGCGAGACCCGGTAGCCGAACTCGCTTCGGCCGGTGCGACGCTGATGGTCAACATCTCGGCTTCGCCGTTCGCAGTCGGCAAGGAGGCTGTACGAAAGCGCCTGATTGCCGGCCACGCTGCGCGGCACCATGTGCCGTTCGTCTTCGTGAACCAGGTTGGCGGGAACGACGAACTGGTCTTTGACGGCCGCAGCATGGCGTTTGACCGGCAGGGCCGGCCCCAATTGGTGATGGCGTCATTCCAGGAGGGGCTGGCATTGGTCGAGGCGGGTGACGACGGGAGCGACACCAACTACCGGGAACTGGAGTCTGTCGAGTCAATCCATGACGCACTTGTGCTCGGTCTACGCGACTACGTGCGGAAATGCGGGTTCACGAAGGTGGTGCTGGGGCTTTCCGGCGGCATCGACTCCGCGGTCGTCTGCTGCCTGGCTGCTTCGGCCATCGGGCCGGAGAACGTGCTGGGTATCACCATGCCGTCCGAGTATTCGTCACGCGGCAGTGTCGAGGACTCGCGCCGGCTGGCGGATAATCTCGGGATCGAGTTCCGCGAGGTCGGCATAACCGGGGCATATCACGCCTACCTGGCGCTGCTTGAGCACGAGTTCACGGGCCGGAAGCCAGACGCGACGGAGGAGAACATCCAGGCGCGTGTCCGGGGCAACATCCTGATGGCGGTCTCCAACAAACTCGGGCATCTGGTGCTGGCGACGGGCAACAAGAGCGAGCTGGCGGTCGGGTATTGCACGTTGTACGGCGACATGAGCGGCGGTCTCTGCGTGCTGGCAGACGTGCCAAAGACCACTGTCTACTCTCTTGCGGACCACATCAATCGCCGGGGCGAGGTGATTCCGGCGGCTGTCATCCGGAAACCGCCGTCGGCCGAGCTAAGGCCCGACCAGACCGACCAGGACACCCTGCCGCCGTACGATGTGCTCGATGCTGTCATCGCCGGCTATGTGGACGAGGGCCTATCCGCGGACCAGATCGTGGCGTCCGGACTGGAGCGTAAGACCGTTGAGTGGGTCATCGGCGCCGTGAACCGGAATGAGTACAAGCGACGCCAGGCCGCACCAGGACTGAAGGTGACCAGCCGGGCGTTCGGGACCGGCTGGCGCATGCCGATTGCAGCGCGGTACTGAAGAGAGGGACTAGGGACCTGGGACCGGGGGTGATGAATCCGGCGCCAGGTGGTCGCAGAGTTCCTTGACTGCCTGGAGGTCGGGCCGCAGGCGGAGCGCCCGTTCAGCCAGGACGCGGGCCGCGACCGATTCGCCTTTCGCAGCAGTGAGTACTGCCAGGTTGTACAAGGTCGGCACGTACGTTGAGTCCAGCCGCAGGGCTGACCGGTAGATCCCTTCCGCCCGGTCGGAGTCGCCGGCGGCGACCAGCAGGCTGCCCAGCTGGTTGAAGTACCGGGCAGTCGGATAGTCGTCGACCACGGCCTGGACCATTGCTGCGGCGCTATCGTACCGCCCGCGCAGCTTCAGCCGCTCGGCGAGCTGCAGCCGCGCCGATGGCAGCGTGCTGTCCAGCGCCAGGGAGCGGTGCAGTTCTGCTTCTGCCTCTCCCGCTCGTCCGACTGCAACGAGCGCATTGGAGCGGTTGAGGTGGAGCAGGGCCGAGCCGGGATGGACGGAGATGGCGCGGTCGAAGGTAGCCAGGGCGCTCTCGGCCTGACCGGCGGCGACAAATGCCAGTCCCAGTACGTTGACGGCGAGTTCCGAGTTAGGCTCCAGTTCGTTGGCAAGGCGCAGATTGTGAATTGCCTGGCGGTGGTCACCCTTCTCGCTGAGCAGCATCCCGGCGTGTATGTAGGCATGGACGAAACCCTGGTCGAGCCGGAGCGCGTGGTTGTACAGCGCGAGCGCGGAATCCGGCCGGAGCCCGGCAATCGCGTCACCAAGGTTCGCGTAGGCGCTGGGCGCGTCCGGCGCTTCGCGGACCATCGCCGTGAAGAGCGTCTCGTTGCTTCTCCAGATCCGGGTGCGTGCCATCGCATCGGCGCCGAGCACCACGATAACCGCGGCGAGCGCGAAGCCGACCACTTTCCGCGTCTTGACCCGGAAAGTGAGCAGGCGCGAGAGTGCAATCACCAGCACCATCACCATGCCGGCCGAGGGCAGGCAGAGCAGCCGTTCCGCGGCCAGCGGGCCGATGGAAGCGATGTTGGAGACCGGCAGCAGGAAGGCCAGGGTCCAGGCGTAGCCCCAGAGCGTGGCCGTGAACCGCCGCTTCAGCGCGAGGAGCGGAACCGAGACGATGAAGAGCAGGGCGAAGAGCAGATGCTGGGTCGGGACGAGGAACGCGTCACTGGCCGGGTACTTGGCGCGGTGCTCGAACGGCCAGAAGAACATCCTGATGTAGAGCCCCAGGGTGTTGGCGACGGCCGCGAGCCTGCCCCAGATTCCGACTCCGCGCTCGACCGGGATGGGCACCGGAACCGCGACGGCCCGCAGCAGCAGGTAGCCGGCAAGAATCGCCACCGCCGCCAGGGTCAGCAGCCAGTAGCGCCGGTCGAACCTGACGCCCAACAGGAACGGGGCAAGCGCGATGAGCAGCGGGAAGAGCACTGCCGTTTCCTTGCTCAGCAGGGCAAGGCCGAATGCAGGCAGAACCACAAACCACCACCAGCGGTTGTGCTTGCGGAAGGACCGAAGCAGGGAGAAGGAGGCTACCCCCACGAACAGGGTCAGCATGATGTCGGTTCGTCCCGATACGAACGCGACTGACTCAACGTGCGACGGATGGGCGGCAAAGAGCATGCCGCCGATCAGTGCCCAGACTCCCGAATGAAGCAACTCCCACAGCACCAGGGTCACCGCGGCGGCAGCCAGTGCGTAGAGCAGCAGGTTGACGACATGGAACCAGTGCGCGTTGTTGCGGGACAGGGCCTGGTCCAGCCAGAAGCTCAGGGTTACCAGCGGCCGGTAGTAGGCGGCGCCCGACCCGGCAGCCGGCTCCGGACTGCCGGCCCAGAATCCGCGCGAGAAGATGTCAGCCGGCCGGGAATGAGCCAGCAGCGAGTTGCCGGCGATAAGCGAGTTATCGTCCCAAACGAAGCCGAACCGCGCAGCCGGCAGATAGAGAGCAAGCGAAACGAAGGCGACCGCGGCCAACACGACGGCCATGCCGCCCCGGGTGCGCAGCTTCTCCTGGAGGGATTTGCCGTCCATCGCCCAAAGTCTTGCGGGAAACAGACGGTATGTCAAGCCAGCCGAGCGACGAGGGAAGGACTACCGGCCGGGCGGTTCGTTCCACGACGCGATGTCGGGGAGCGGTTTGCGGGGGCGCTCATTGGGGGAGACGTCCGGGGCCGGATAGCCGAGCGCGATGAGCGCCACCGGCTTGTACCCCTTGCCGCGCAGACCCATGTGCTTGAGCAGCGCCCGGCCGTCATACCAGCCTATCCAGCACGTGCCCAGTCCCTGCTCGGCCGCGGCCAGCACGAAGTGCTCGCCGCCGATGCCGACGTCCACCAACTGATACTGCGTGCCCTGAACCGCGCCGGCCACCCTGTTGACCAGCAGGTTCTCCTTCATGAGCAGGGCGACGAGGACCGGGGCGGCGGCGAACTTCTTCGACGCCGCATATGCGCCCACAAACACGGCGTCAGCCAGCTTCGCCTTCTTCTCCGGGTCGTCGAAGACGATGAACCGCCAAGGCTGCATGTTGTCCGCTGAGGGCGCGCGCCGCGCCGCCTCAAGGCAGAGTTCAAGTTTCTCGCGTTCCACCGGCCGGTCGGCAAACCGGCGCACCGACCGCCGGGTCCAGCAGAGCTTCAGGAAATGCAGATCACCCACTGTTAGACCTCATTTCAGATTGCAGACTTCAGGTATCAAATTGCAGATTGAGGAAGCGGGATTCCGCCCGACATTCTGCACTCTGCATTCTGCAATCTGCATTTTGACTTCGCCGAATCAGCTAATCAGCCTCGGCAGCAACTCTCCTGCCTTCTCCTTGAAATGTACGTCCACAATCGAACCCAACCCGGTATCGCGCGGATTCACGTCAACGAGCATGGCCGCGGCCTCGTGCGCGAGCAGCGCCCACTGCAGGATATACCCGAACGACGCCTCCGTGCCGATGACGAAGCAAAGGTCAATCCGGCCCTCAAGGAAATAGTGGTGGATTTGCTCGACCGGCTGCCGCGGCAGGTTCTCGCCGAACCAGACAATGTCCGGCCGCAAGACATTGCCGCACATACACAATGGCGGGATTTCCGAAAGCGGTGTTTCGCGGTTCTCGAGAACGGTGCCGTCGCGCTCGCACCGCGTGTGCCAGAGCGAGCCGTGGATGCGCACCACTTCCTTCGAACCGGCCTGCTCGTGCAGGTCATCAACGTTCTGGGTCACGACGAACACCCGCCTGCCCGGCTTCTCCAGCGCAGCCAGTGCCAGGTGTCCCGGGTTCGGCCTCGCCTGCGCCATGTTGCCCCGGCGCTCATCATACCACTTCCAGACCTTCACCGGGTCGCGCTTGAAAGCCTCGCGGGTCGCGTAGTCGAGCGGGTTGAACTCCCTCCATAGTCCCCGGTCGTCGCGGAACGTCGGGACGCCGGACTCGGCCGAAATGCCCGCGCCGGAGATGACCATGATGTTTTTCGCCCTGGCCACCCGCTCGCGCACCAGCGCGATGTCCTCAGTCGTGGTCGTTTCGGTCTTCATTGCCGCGTGATTCTACCGGCTCGCTCAGCCCAGTCAAACGACAGAAGCGAAACGGAAGCCGGAAGCCGCGGGCCTCTCAGAAGAAACCCCTCCATCAACGTCGAGGCGACGGCAGGACCGTCGTCTAGAATGCCTATCGAGGCACTGGAATCCTTGAATCCTCGATTCCTGGAATCCTTCCGCAGTGAACGCTGAACGTTGGACGATGGACGAGCTGACGTTGTACGATGTCGCGTTGGGCGGAGAAAGACTCTTGCCGTCCCCGGAATTACTGAACTAAATGATGTTTGGCTAGAGCCCAGGCGGTTTGTCGCCGAACTGCCATCCGTCCGCGAGGAGCCGTTTCACTGCCGGAAAGTGGCTCTTTTCCGATATCGACTTGCTGGTGATTGGCGGCATGTTGTCTTTGGCAATTGTGCGGGCGACCAGCAGGCCAACAACAGGACCTGCTTGGATGGCGATGACTCCTAGCCATGCATTGACGAAGAACGCTGCAACACCAAACACGATGCCGATGGCCAAGCCGATGTATCCCGCCTTGTTGACGGAGTCATAGCCATGAACGTGCTCCTTCTGGCAGGCGGGACACCGTGGTACTGCGACGGTGGACTTCCTCCATTGGTAGTGCGTCCCGTATTGCGTTCCCCTATAGATGGGCGTCTTGCTCGTTACCTTATGCATTGACACTGGGACGGTCGCAGCAGCGTCAGGCGGGTGCTGCCCGCAGAACCAGCAGCTTCTGGTCTCGATCTCGGCTCGCGCGTCATCGAGCCACTCTTGATCTTGCGGGTTGTCACGCATCGCGACAGCCTTCTCCAAAAACGGAATCGCCTCTTCTGGTTTTCCCAACTGAACGAGCGTACTCCCCAGCCAATGAAAGTCTATGGCTGTGGCTCGCAGCTCTACGGCGGCGCGGAGATACAGAAGCGAGTGTTCTTTCTGTCCGTCCCGGGACAAGCTCTGACCGATCTTGGCAAGCCGCGCCGCGACTTCTGCGACACCCTCGTGCGCAAGAACAGTCTCGGCGCGGTTGAGTGCAGTGATGGTCTCCGGATGTGACTTGTTCTCGACCAGTAGGCGCATGTGCGCCCGCCTAATGTCGGCTCGCGTTGGCCGCAAGGGCAGTCCCAAAGCCTCCTCGTAGCGTTCGTCGGCGAGCAACAGAGCAACAGCGGCTGACACGGGAGCCTACTTTTTCTCGTCCACCTTGCTAGGGATAGCGCTGAGCTCGTCAAGAAGCTCACGGAATCGTTTCGGCTCGATGTCCCCTGTGTCCAGTAGGACAGAAAGCAGCTCTCCCGTGCGGTGCATGAGGTCAGGGCAGTCGTCATTCGGAGACCCCCCGGCACCCCCAGGCTGCGCTCTTTCGGCAAGTGCCTCCAGTTCCGCGGCCTTGCTCTTCACTCGATCGTCCCGCGACGACACCATGTCCAGCGCTCGGCGTGCCGTTCGGAGAAGACGCTCCCGGTGGGACTCAGTCCAACTCCCGCTCCGCCCCTTTGCAGCTTCCAGCCATCCCGCAACATCCTCCTTGGTCAGCGGATCTTCGTGTTCCTCTTGCGCCACGATTTCGCTACCATCGAGCTTGTCCAATCCAACGTAGGTCACCGTCTTCCCGGACTGGCGATGCTGCAGCGCAAGCGACAGTTTGCGGTTCTCGTCCAGCGACACCTTCACGTCCACCAAGGGCAATTCGCTGTTCGGCCTAAGGCCAACGGGGACATGACCGAGGAGTTGGTATGACCAGACATCGCTTCCTACCGTCGACTTCGCTGCGTCCGGCACCTTGGAGACAAGACGGAATTTCACTTGCAGGAGTGTCGGGTCGCCGTATACGACTGAAACGGTGCCATCAATGGGGTATGTTGAGTTCGGGGGGATCGCAGTGTCGAAACGCGGGGCATGGCCCTTGACGAAGAACGTGGTCCCATACCCGTAGGGCGACCGCTTGACGACTGGCTCGATCACACGACCAGCCTTCAGGGCTGCTCCCTGAGCTACACACTCCATTGGGTTCACAGGGAAGCCACGCTGTTCAATCTGGTCAATCTGGGTTAGCACCTCTGCTCGGACACCGAGTGTGGCAAGCTCTTCTCGCACAGCCTTTCTGATACACGGCATGTGCACAGGCCCGCCGACAAATAGCACATGGTCCAGCTCCTTCGCGGCGACATTGGCCTGACGCAGAGCAACGCCTATCGGTGTGCGGCTCTTCGCAAGAAACGACTGGTCATCCCCGCTGGCAGACTCAGAGAGAAGCCGCTCCAGGTCTGCACGGGTCAGCTCTAGCGACTGACCATCGGGTGACTCCACGACCGTGGATTGTCTCTTGGAGAGTCTGATTTTCGCTCGCTCGACCTCGCTACGCAGCATGGCTTTCATCTTCGGGTCGGCATCAACGTCGTTGAGGCCGTGCTCATCAACCAAGTGGCTATACAGAACGTCGTCCATGTCGAGCCCGCCGAGCTTCTCGTTACCTGACGTCGCCGCCTCTCCGGGCGCGAGCTTGCCGCCGACCTCGGTAATGTGCAGGACCGTCACGTCCAGGGTACCCGCACCCATGTCGTAGGCAAGAATAACGGATTCCTTCTGAAGCTGAAGTCCGTACTTGACCGCCGCTGCAGTCGGCTCAGCAATCGTGCCGAAATCGGTGAACCCGGCGTCGGCCGCCGCTCTCTGTATGGGTTGAACCCGAGTGTCCTTGAAGTACGCAGGTACGCTGATGACAGCCCGGCTGATCAGACCTCCGCCGGTGAACAGGTTGAGCGCCCGGTTCTCGGCGTCCTCCTTCACCTCGCGGAGTATGAACGTCAGAACCTCGGTTGGCGTAAGCGTACGGCCAGCCACGTTGATGAGTATGCCTCGATCAGGCCCTTCGATGATGTCGTACTGGAATCGCCTCACGTCACCGCTCTTGCATGCGGCGGCGTATGACAGGCCGACGAGCCGTTTGACGCCCCAGATGACGTGTTTGGGATTGATGGCCCAATCTTCCTTCGCCTTCTGGCCAACGTACTTGACGTTGCCGTCAGCGCCAAAAGAGACGAACGACGGGAACTGCTTGCCGTAGAGAGTCTTCCCGTAACGACTTTCTATCATAGCTGGTGTGCTATCGCGGGCGAATGCCGCAGCCGAGTTGAAAGTCCCGAGGTCGATGCCTATTGTGCGTTCTTCCACATGTTCTCCTTCAAGCGGCGGGAGCCACCTTCTCCTGGCCTGCACTGACAATTACGTCCGCTGGGCGTAGCACTTCAAGTTCTTCAGGCGAGCCACCTCTGATGCAGTAGCCTTTGCGGGCTACAGACAGCACCGTGCCCGTCGGTGATGAATCTGGGCGCTTCTCCAAGATGTTGTGTTGCAGATGGACGAACGGCCGACCCATCTCCACGCGGATTTCCTCGATTCCTACGTCTTCGATCGTCCGTCGTGCGACGCGCAGTTCCCTCGCAAGCTCGCTGTTCATGCCACCGCGCGTCTCGGTCAGTTCGAGGTTGTCTAAGAGCGTGAACAGGCCGTTCGCAACTGCGTGGTAGCGCGAGCGGGCCTCCCTTGTGACCTCGCCGCCTTCCACTCCGAAGCGCCAGATGCTCGCCCCTAGGTCTCGCATCTTCTCACGCGCAGCGTCCATCGTTTCCGCAACAGCCGACGCCGTGTCAGCCAGCTCGCCGGCGGTCTGCCCTTCTCGGGCGACGTCAGCAGCGGATCGAGTTTCAGCGCGCCCCTCTCGTGGTCCAGCAACGAACCGCACAACGAAAGCTGTGACCAAGCATGCCAGAAGCAACCCCCCAACGATGGGAATCCAGAGGGGGATACCCCGGGACGAGCGAGACGGTTGGTTGGATGTGGTCACTAGAGTGCGAGCGAGCATCCGAAGTCTATCGCGGAGTGTGGCTAGATCAGGGGCACTGGACATGTGACCGCCTGCGGCTCGCGCCAAGTCTGCAAGCAGTGACGTGTTAGCGCCCTCTGCGCCGGCGAGCCCGGTTACTAGCACCCGGGATGCTGTCCGGCGCAGACGCGGGGCCGTCTGTTCAAGGAGGACGGCCGCTGCCGAGTCTGTTGCCCTAGCTCCCCCCGGGACATCAAGCCAGCCGTCGGTGAGCAGAACGATGACTCTGTTGGCCATCGGGCGAGCAGCGGCGAGCAGCGAGTCGGACATCATCAGCCCAGGATTCACGTCAGTATAGCCGTCTGCGAACTTGAGACCTTTGGATTTGAGACCCTTCAGTATCGCTGCGCTGACGCCATCACGGCTAGAGTCGGCCATGACGGTCCACGGTACTATCAGTCTGGCCTCTGACCCGAAGGCCACGACTGCAAGTCGGCATTGCGCATCAAGGGAGTCAGCAAACTCCGCCACTGCCGCCGCGGTTGACGCCGGTACGGAGCCGGAGTTGTCAATCACTAGCACAACATCGGTCAGTCTCTCGGTCGGAGCCTGCGCTGAGAGAGCGATCGCTACGGCTACCAACAGCAGTACGAACGTGCGCACGGCGGTCATGAGTTCTCCTTCTTCTCTGCCCCGAAGCCGATGCGCTTTGGCTTCAGCTTCTTGGTTCCTTCCTGAACTCTGGCAATAGCCGCAGTGAGGTGAGCCATTTTCACCACAATCCCGCGCGGCGCGAACTTGTTGTCACGCAGGGCGGAGAATGCGGCCTCGCGGCATACCTCGGCCAACTCGGCCCCGGAGAAGCCTTCCGTGATGGCCACAAGCCGGTCGACACGCACGTCGTCCGCCAGCGGTTTGCGCTTCAGGTGTACGTTCAAGACGGCCTTGCGCGCTCCGGCGTCCGGCAGTGGGACTTCAACTTGGTAGTCGAATCTGCCGGGCCGAAGCAGCGCGGGGTCGAGGATGTCCGGTCGGTTGGTGGCCCCGATGACGAACACGCCGTCCGCAGACTCGGCGCCGTCTATCTCGGACAGAATCTGGTTGACCACCGTGGCGTCCGCGCGTTCGCCGTAGCTGCCGAGTCCCTCCGACCTTGCGGCGGCCACCGCGTCAATCTCATCGAAGAAGACCACGCAGGGGGCGTTCTGCCGGGCTTTGGAGAAGATGAACCGGACACGGTGTTCAGATTCTCCGTACCACTTGGAGCGGATTTCCGGGCCTTTGACGAAAATGAAGTTGGCACCGCACTCGGCTGCCGCGGCCTTGGCGAGCAGGGTCTTTCCTGTCCCCGGTGGGCCGTACAGAAGGATGCCCTTGGCGGGCTTCACATCGGCGGCCTCGAAAGCCTCACGCTTGGTCATCGCGTAGGTGATGTTCTCGACCAGGAGTCGTTTCACGTTGTCGAGCCCGCCGACTTCGTCCCAACTCACGTGCGGGATTTCAATCATGAACTCGCGCATTGCGGATGGCGAGACTGTGGCCAGCGCCTGGTTGAAGTCAGCCTGTGTCACCTGCGTGTCGGCCGGGACTTCCTTGAGTTCCTCCATACCGGCCACGGGCATCACGCGCCGGAGTGCGTCATACGCCGCCTCACGGCACAGAGAGGCCAGGTCAGCCCCAACGTAGCCGACGGCACGCTCTGCCACCGACGCCAAGTCGACCTCAGGTGACAGGGGCATGCCACGCGTGTGTATGAGCAGAATCTCCCGGCGCCCCGAGGGGTCCGGAACTCCAATCTGGATCTCGTGTTCGAACCGCCCTCCCCGTCTGAGCGCGGGGTCGATCGCGTCGATGCGGTTCGTAGTGCCGATAACCACGACAGGCCCCTTCTTCTGCTTCAGACCGTCCATTTGAGCAAGGAAAGTCGCAACAACCCGCTGCTCAAGGTCACCGTGCGCAGACTCGCGCTTTGGGACCAGGGAGTCGAGTTCGTCGACGACTACGATGGCTGGTGCGTGGTTCTCGGCTTCGTCGAAGATACCGCGAACGTTCTCTTCCGTCTTGCCGTACATCGACGTGAACAACTCCGGCCCGCTCACGCAGTAGAAGTTGGCCTTGATCTGGCTGGCAAGAGCCTTGGCAATCAGCGTCTTTCCGGTTCCGGGCGGACCATGGAGGATGATGCCGCGCGGCGGCGTAATCCCCATGCGCTGGAGGACTTGTGGAAACCGCAGTGGATACTCCACGATCTCGCGAACTCTCGCGATTTCACGGCCCAGGCCGCCGATGTCGTGATAGCCCAGGGGAGTCTGCACGACCGCCTCTGGCTTCGTAGTGACCTGCGTGTCAGCGGTAATGGCGCAGACCCCCTTTGGATCGGTGCGTACCACCACGACCGGTCTCGGCTCCCCTGTGAAAGTGAAGAAGGCAGTCTCCTCGCCATCGGTGATAGGCTTGCCCATTATCCCTTCGCGTTCCTTGTCGCTGAAGTCTACCGGTACGTTCAGTTGTACTCTGCGGGCCTTGCTCGGGGACGAGAACTCAACCGACACGCGGTCCGTAGTCTCGACAGCGAGACAGCGTAGCTTGTATCTGTCAATCTGCAGGCGGGTCCGCGTGCCCGTTCTTACGTCGTCAATGATGCAGCCGCAGGCGCGGCCGTGAGCCCGGATGGTGGCGTAGCAGAGGCCGCCACTTGCGCGAGCGGATTCGAAAGCTCTGCGCGCGTCTACGTGCACGTCGGTCACGCATTCCAGCAGGCCGCGGTGCGTGCCGTCCAGGTCTATGCGACCCGACACCTCGGCAGTCAGCTTGGCCTGCGTCAACAGACTGCCCCACAATCGTCATTGTGATGGATGATGACTCGGTCTAGCATGTGGAGGTCATAGCGGAAGGCTAGTTCAAGTCAAGCAGCGCGTCGGCGCCGTGGCGGTGGTGAAGAGTTACCGGACGACCCAGCGGAGGACGCGTCGGAGCGACGCGAGCTTCCAGTTTCCAGTCTGCAGGTTGCAGTGCAAAGGACCAATCGAAGAGATGCCGCGCAGGTCAAAGGTCAAAAGGCAAAGGTCAAAGGTCAAGATTGCCGGATGTCCAGGCCGGGTCGGGTCAAGTTCCGGCGCCGGAAATGGCGAGAAGAGAATCAGCCGGAAGGGGGTCCTGACCGAGTAGCGCGCGAAGGGGAAGAACCTTGAGGGGCAAGCGAAAATCTGCCCCTCGTCTTTCACGAGGCACGCCCAATCGCAGGCAGCAGTGCCCGCGTCCGTCTTCTCGGCCCTGAACTCGCCCCGCATCGCCCAGCGACCCACTGCGTCAGTTGCAGCCGGGTTTGCGGCTCGCCATTCAGCAGTAGTCACGCTCTCGGGCAGACTCTCACCTCCCTCTTCGCTGGCCGCCTTAGCTACGACCTAGCTCAGGGCTTGACCCCGAGCCTTGCTTGCGACCCGCAACACCCGTCTGCCCGCACTTCAACCCACGCCCTGACTCGCGGCCCCGCTTAGGACTCGACCCAGGATTCCGCATCTCAATCGGCACTTCACTCGGCATTTCACTCAGCACTTGAGTCGGCAACTCAGTTAACCACTCAATTGGCATCTCACTCAGCTACTCATTCGGTATTTCACTAGTCCAGTCAATCGAGTAGTAACTAAAGCATTCAATCCTCGATTCAGTCGGCAAGTCAGCCGGAGATTCAGTCCTTACTTCACTTGCCAGGTCGCTGCTCGATTCAGTCGAGAGATTACCTGTCTACTCATCTGGGAAATCAGGCGGGGAGTCACTCCCGGTGTGACTGGGGGAGTCACTGGGGGATTCCTGATGTCAGTGCTGATGCAGGCGCTGGGGCGAATAGGATAGTATATTGATTCTATGATGGTTAGGCAGTCACACCGCCGCGCTTGACCGTCGATTCTCTGTGCAGTACTGTGTTGAGCTAGGGTCACGTCTCTGTGAAGCGTGCTGATGGGCTCTGAGTACTGCATTCCGTGGTCCTCGGTGAACAAAGCCCGGCCGGTAACGGTGAAGACCACGCAATATGGATATGACCCGAGCAGTCTTTAGGGAAGTCAACCCGCGGGGGTGAGGCCCTGCGAATGGAGGAGAACAATGAGTGACCCGGTGAAGCGAGCGGAGCGGTGGAAGGCAAAGTACAAGACCCAGCGGGTGAAAGAGACGCTGGACGACATCCGTGAAGACATGGCCAAGCGCTACGAAGCCGCGATTGCCGACGTCTGCGTGATGGAGGGCAAGGTCAAAGAGGTCATCAACGCGGCCGGGGTTTCGACCTCGCTGTACGTGCCCTACCTCAACTTCGGTCGGCAGCTCTACAAACTGACGCGTCAGCAGAACATCACGGGCGAGAGCTTTGCGATGGCTGCCCAGGTGCTCCTCGACAAATGGGCGGCGCGCGGCTGCGACGCCTGCACCGGGACACGAGCGGGCAGGCACTGCTCGAAACCGTGGTCGCCTTTCCGGTGCTCCTGTTCTTCATGCTGGTCGTCATGGAGTTGTCGCTGCTGTACAATGCCAAGCAGTTGGCAAACTACGCCGCGTTCTGCGCGGCCCGCACGGCAGCGGTCAACGGCGTCAGCGCTACCGGGAAAACGCACTTCGCCGCGGCGATGGCGATGAGTCCGCTTTCCTCCGCGACCAACGTCAATGCCAACGAGATCCTGCTCGACTACGGCCTGACGAACCCGACCCAGACGGTCGCGGCCATCTGCAGCATCCCCGGTTTCCAGGGCGACAACGACAAGTGGCTGGCTCGTCTCGCCAACGCCTACCTGAGGACCGGTGCGCCTTCTTTTGCCGTGGCAAACTACGGGACGCGGAAGAACGTCACCGCGAACGTCACCTACGTCTATCGCTGCAGCTTCTGGCCGTTCGGCATCGTCTGGGGCCAGTCGGCAATCACCACCTACTACAACTCGCTCCCGGCCATCATCAAGCCTTTCGCCACGTTCGTCAATACGTGGCGCTGGAACATTGTGATTCACGGCCGCGCCGTGACCGACTACTGGTCATCCTAGCGGCATGAGGGTACAGGGGGAAACAACATGAAGCCGTCTTTCAGCCAACGATCGCCGGTCGCTCTCGGCCGGCGATTGCTCTCTGACACCAGCGGGCAGGTGCTGCTGTTCGGCGCCGTGCTGGTAGTGGCGATTCTGGCATTCCTGTTCGTGATACCGAACGGAACCCAGATTACCACCAAGAAGATGCGCGCGCAGACCGCGGCCGATGCCGGCGCCTTCACCGGTTCGGTCTGGCTGGCCCGCGCCACCAACCTGAGCTCGAACATGAACATCGGCATCAAGAGCGTATACGAGTGGACAACGGTGCTGACCGTAGGCTCGGCCCTGGCACAGGCGCTCTATTCCGACACGCTCGACTCTTCGGTCCATGCTTTGGGCGGGCAGATCACGCTGGCATTGTTCGGCAGCTCGAACCCGGTGACGGTGCACACCACCGAGTACCCGAGTGCGATCCGGAAGCTGGATACCGCCGCGCAGTGGCTCTACTCGCTGCAGGGCGACATCGCTACCAGCTTCCACAGCGTGGCAGCCACGCTCGGCACCCAGCAGGCCTGCAGCAACGTGGGCGTGGCGTATCCGCCGACTCAGGCGGCGGGAGGCTGGGCGATTGTCCGGACCAACGACACGATACCGCTGCTGTTACCGACCACGGCCGGCGACAGCGTGATCTACGCCGGTCTGAGCCAGCTAGCGCTTGCTCTGGATACTCTTCCGACCCTGGATCCCAACATCACGCCCGCCTACGGGCAGGTGATAGTCAGCCCGTCCACCTGGGACGTCTGGGCCTACTATTCCGATACGAGCCTCTGGTTTGACCGCGTCGACAGTATCTACCACTGCTACAAGAAACCCGTCATTTTTGAGTTCCAGAACAACTACAGCGGGAAGGTCGACACCGGGATCCAGTACATGGACCCGAGTGACA
Source organism: candidate division WOR-3 bacterium (assembly GCA_016867815.1). Taxonomy (NCBI): domain Bacteria; kingdom Pseudomonadati; phylum Caldifarciminota; species Caldifarciminota bacterium. Next base: position 49,682 of record VGIR01000002.1, read on the forward strand.
AGGGATACCCCGACTACAATCGCGGAGACAGCTGGCCGAAGTGGGTCTTGTACTGTTCCGAGGGTGAAGGGAATCACCACGTCTTCATCTGGCCCAACGGGGTCGGCAATCCTCCCTACAAGAACACCGACCAATGGACCTTGATCAACAACCCTCATCCCGGCAACAACCGCTACAAGTTCGACACCGTCTGGACGCATGTACACCTGGCCAAGAGCACGGATACGTCCAGCCTGAGTGACTACGTGAGCCCCGAGGAGTCGATCTGGCTCGAGGAACACGAAGACGAAATCCGCAGCCACTACTGGAAATCCACCGGGTTCTACACCGGCGTCGAATCCACCGTCCCCTACAAGGGACCGAAGGTCCGGCCCCGCCGGGTCAATCCCGGCCGGGAGTTTCGCACCGTATGCTATGTCTGGCGGCAGGGAGCCTCAAGTGCTCCCTACGGCCTGGGCGCGCCGCTGGGCGGTACTTTCTTCCCGCGTAACGCGGTGGCGGCGTCAAGCCCGATGTTCGCGGTTGCCCGGTCAGTGCCCTACCAGACCCTCAGCAGTCCCACCCAGAACGAGCTTTTCTTTGAACCATCCTGGGACGTCAAGCTAACTCCGTTTGATTCGCTGGCGGTCGTGGAGATCACCGGCGATACGGCGTATTGCGGGCGGACTGGGTACTGCTTCGACAACCTTGAGGAGCTGCGCAAGTATGCGTTGCTGCCATAGGGCCGTGAAGGTCAATCGTCCCGCTTCCATCTTCCATCGCCTGTGTTCCGACGACAGGGGATTGGCGGTGGTCGAAGGGATACTCGTCTTCGTGCTCCTTGCCGGAGTACTGCTGGGCTGCGTCCTGCTGGGACAGTGGGGAACGCACCTGCAGAATTCGCAGATGGGCTCGCGGCTGCTGGCATTCAATGCCGGCAGCGCTTCGCTCGCTAAGTTCGGGAGAGCGGCCGACACTGCTACACAGACGCTTTCCAGTTCGAGCTGGGACACGCTGGCCGCCGGCCTGCCGGCAGGCTGGCTGAACACCATGTTCGTGCTGCCGAACGAGAGCTACCGGGGCCGCGTGAAGGGCACGCAGCGGGGGCGGCTGCCGACTGCGGGCCCGTCCACGTTCAGCTTTTCGCCGTCGTCCGTGGGATACTTCACCAGCTCGGGCGCGGCGACGAACCCATGGAAGACGACGGTGACAGATGCCCGGACGACCTTCATGGGCATAGCCTACTACGTTGGGCGCTACCGGGTGAGTCCGCAGTCAATCGGTTCAAAACAGACAATCCCGCCCGCGATCCCGGTTGTGGAGAGCATCTACAGCCGTATGGGAGGCCGGTAGCAGCCGTGAAGGTAGTGCTGCGTGTGGTCCTGACGGTGCTGGTGGTCGTGCTCGGGCTGGTGGTCGGTATCAAGCTGACCCCGGGGCTGGCCTCCTGGACCGGCCTCGGACGGCGGGCGACGGCTCCCGAACTTCAGTCCGCGCTGGCCGGCGGGACGCAGCCGGACTGGGGCGGCGGACGGGTGACGTTTTCCAACCGTTCTGCGGCGGGGAGTATTGACTCGGCCAGGACGGCATCGCCGGGAGATAAGTCAAGCCAGCAGACCTTCTCCGGTTCCGCCGGCGGGGTCCTGCTAAGGCAGAAGTCGGACTCCGACTACGCGCTCACACTGGCGCTGCGGTCCCGCGGCCAGGAGAAGACCACGTTGTTTGAGGTGCCATCATCCGGACGTTTCCGGAAAGAGATGCTTCCCGGAGAAGCAGATGCCGAGCCCCCGGCCGCGGACATACCTCTCTACCCACAGTCGAGCTGTCGGATGCAGGTGGGCCGCGGCACCGCTACTTTCATCGGGTTCTACCTGACACCCGACAGCGTGGAAGCGGTGCGTTCCTTCTACATCCGGGCCTTGACTCGACTTGGCTGGCAGCACCTGGCCGCCGGCGGCCCCGGATTCGTGGAGACTTTCACCAAGCGCAAAGATGACCGGTCGGTCGTTGTGCAGTTGAGGAGACAGGACTCGGTGACGACGCGCATCGGCCTGGTGGCAACGACCTCGGGCGGTCCTACCCCAAGCGAAAGGAAATGAACTGATATGGCGGATGAGCAGAAAGCCAGTCTGATTCCCTCGGGTTCCCTGCGGACGCTGATTATCGCCGTGCTGCTGGGCGTAGTCGGCATCGCCCTCATGAACATGTACTTCCGCTCCCGAACCAAGAAAGTGCAGTGGGTTTCGGTCGCGGTCGCCACCAAGCAGATTACCGGCGGGGACACCATCCGCAACGGCTCGCTGGTAGCCAAGGACCTGCCCAAGGAAGTGATCGGCGGCAAGTTCGTCGAAGGCAAGGACATCGTTGCCGTTACCGGCAGGGTCGTCGGCGTGGAAATGGACCCCGGTCAGCCTCTCTATTGGAACGCCATTCCGCTTTCGGCCCAGGGCGGCTACGACAAGTACCTGAGGCCGGAGCTCAGGGAGAGGGCGTTTGCGCTGACCCTGGGCGGAGTGCTCAGTTCCGGAACCAGGGCCGGGGACGTGATCGACATCCTGGGCACCTATTCTTCCGAAGGGAGCCGCCGGACGGCATTTGAGGTGCTGCCCGCGGTGACGGTCATCGACAAGATCGGCTCAGTGCTGGTGCTCAGCGTCACGCCGGAGGAGCAGTTGCTGCTCCTTGCCGCTCAGCCTTTCGAGCTGACCATGTCCATTCGCAGCAAGCTGGAGCCGAATACGGACCTGAAGATGACGCCGGTCAGCATGAACGAAGTCCTGCCCCGGGCCAAAGAACTGGGAACGGCAAGAGCGGCGAGACTGCGCAAGGAGGCGGCGGATGGGAAGATCCAACGTGACTGATACTCGAAAGGGACACGGCATGCGATATCTGATTTCGCTGGCAATCCTGCTCCTGGCCGTCGGCGGCACGGCCCGCGCCGGCTACGAAGAATTGACCGTCGGGGTGGGCGAGCAGAGAATCGTCGGCGTCCCCTCCGGCAGCGACATCACCTTCACCGGCCCGCTCCGCATCAAGCGGCTGGACGCTGGAAGCGTCAAGGTCATCGGCGACGCCCCGGGCTGGGGGTCGGTGACCATCAAGAGCGGCAGTGACATCACGCAGTATTCGGTCACGGTCGTCGAAATCCCGCCGGAGCAGACGATTTCCCGGCTGAGAGCGCTGCTGCCGGACGTGCCGCTCACCTACTCCACCGGCGGCGGAAAGGTGATCGTCGGCGGCCGCGTCGAAACCAGCCGGGACCTGATGCGCTTCAACCGGATAATGGAGATGTTCCCCGGGGTGGTGAATATGGTCACCATCGCCGCCAAGGAACCACTGATCGACATTGCCGTGACTCTCGTCGAGGTGGACGCGTCGTCCGGCTCGGGCGTGGACCTGCTCAACATCGGCTCGCCTGCCGGCGGGGCCGGCCTGACCGGGTCGATCCCCCTGGGCGACATAACCGGTGGAACAATCAACCAGGACGATTTCCAGGTTCAACTCAATCTGTCCAGTGCGATTCTCAGCGCGCTGAAAGCGCAGATCGAGGATGGCCGGGCCAGAATCGTGGCCAGCCCGAGAGTCGTCACGCAGAACCTGAAGCAGGCGGAGATCACCTCCGGCGGAATGATACCCTATCCCGTCGTCAACGCCAACGGGGGGGTGTCCGTCGAATACAAGCCGTACGGCATCAAGCTGACGGTGACGCCGGAAGAACGGGACCAGGACATCCTGCTGCAGTTGCGCCTTGAGTCGAGCGAACCGGTCGGGACGGTGACAGGCGGTAGCCAGAACCCGCTGACCGCCCGCAGCCTGGATGTGAGCATCGCGGTCGAGAAGGACCGGACCCTGGCAATCGCCGGGCTGTTCAACGCGGTCACGGCCCGCCAGACCCGCGGCGGCTGCCTCTTCCCTTTGTTCTCCGCCTCCGCCTCCACCCGCCAGCGTGAGTTGATCGTCCTGGTGACCCCGCGCGTGTCGCTTGACGGCATCCAGCAGGATTTCTTCAAGCTGGTCACGCCCCGGGACCTGACGAAGTAGGGAGTAACGGACAGTGGCTGACCCGGAAGCGCCGGACAAGAAGCAGGTGCCGTCCGATGTCGGCAGTCGGATTGCGGACGACAAGTCGGACGTGATTGCCGACTCGGAGGCCTCAAAGGACCTGGCCGAACTACTCGACCGGACCGACCGTCTGCTGGGTACCGGCCCCGGCCGGGGCCGCCGCGCGTCACCGGCAGGCCCGGAACGCACCGCGGCTCGTTCGGCGGAAGTCCGGGATGGCGACCGTCTGAGCGCCGGGTCGCCCGGGACGATGCTGGACCTGCTGACGCCGTCCGGGGTGCGGCAAACCAAACGTGAAGACCTGCAGGAGTCGGAGCCGGGCACGTCCGGTGGATGGTCGCCCACGGGAGCGCCCGGCGACAACGTGGACGACCTCAAGCAGCGAGTCCAGGACGAGCTGCTGAAGCGCGTGAACAAGCACAAGGCAAGTTTCGAAGGTGTCAGCGACGAGGAGTTCCGGGCCAAGGTCCGCGAGATAGTGGTGGCGATACTCTCGGAGCCCACCACGGTTATTCCCTCCGGCTGGTCACCGGAGGCGCTCCTGACCGAGCTGCTGCACGACTTCCTTGGTCTGGGCGCCCTCGAGCAGTTCATCGCCGACGATACGATTACCGAAATCATGGTCAACCGGCCCGACCGGATCTACATCGAGCGCGATGGCCGGCTGGAGCTTACCAAGGCCCGGTTCCTGAACGAGGGGCAGGTTCGAGCCGTCATTCAGAGGATCATCCAGCCCCTGGGCCGGCACGTGGACGAGAGTGTCCCCTACGTCGATGCGAGGTTGTCGGACGGTTCGCGCGTGCACGCCATCATCCCGCCCCTCGCCATTGACGGCGCGAAGATCACGATCCGCAAGTTCTTCAAGAACCGCCTGACCACTGAGGACCTGCTCCGGCTGGGCTCGCTCAACCGACAGATCGCCCGGTTCCTGGAGATGGCAGTCCGCTACCGCGCGAACATCATGATCTCGGGCGGAACCGGCACCGGTAAGACCACCCTGCTCAACGTCCTCTCCAACTTCATCCCGGACAATCAGCGGATCATCACCGTCGAGGACGCGGCGGAGTTGAAGATCAACAAGCAGCACGTCATCTCGCTGGAGGCGCGCAACCCGAACACCGAGGGCACCGGCGCCGTGAACATACGCGAACTGGTCAGGAACACGCTCCGCATGCGGCCGGACCGGATCGTGGTCGGCGAGTGCCGCGGCGGCGAAGCCCTGGACATGTTGCAGGCGATGAACACCGGGCACGACGGGTCGCTCACCACCATTCACGCCAACTCTTCTCGGGATGCGCTCTCCCGGCTGGAGACGCTGGTGCTCATGGCCGGCGTGGATCTCCCGTCGCGCGCCATCCGGGAACAGGTCGCGGCGGCAATCCATCTCGTGGTCCAGGTGTCGCGCATGCCTGACGGCTCGCGCAAGGTAACCGACATCACGGAGATCGCCGGCCTCGGCGAGAACAACGTCTTCCTGACCCAGGAGATATTCACTTTCAAACAGCAGGGATTCGATGCCGCCGGTCGCGTCATCGGCCGCTTCCGGCCGACCGGCACGGTCCCGAGGATGGTGGAGCGGCTGCGCGCCCGCGGCGTCAAGTTCCCCATGGAGGTGTTCGCTGCTCCTTCTGCTTAGGTTCGCGTCATACGCCGCCGTGTTCATAGCCGTGGCCCTTATCGGCCAGCTCGCGCTGCAGGCCCTGGACGTCTACCGCCGCCGATTCATCGTCCAGACCGAGGAGAAGGTCGAGTCGCTCTACCTGGGCGTTTCACCGCAGCGGTTGTGGCTCTTCTCGCTCATGGCCGCGGGCGGCGGCGCGCTCCTGCTGGGCCTGGTGTCGGATTTCGCGATCGTGCTGGTCGGGGCGGGGGCCGTGGGCGGGTTCATGGCACCGCGTTTCTACCTGAATGCCATGGAGCAGCAACGGCGCAAGAAGTTCGACGCCCAGTTGCTTGACGCCATCCCCATGCTGGCCGGCGCCATGAAAGCCGGCATGAGCCTGATGCAGGCGATGGAGCAGGTCACCAGGGAAATGGGAGCGCCGATACGGCAGGAATTCGCCCACGCCCTGCAGGAGAACCGGGTCGGCAAGCCGATCATCCAGGCACTTCTGGATATGAAGAACCGCATTCGCTCGGATGACCTCGATATCACCGTGAACGCCATCAGCATCTCGCAGGAGACCGGCGGAGTGCTGTCCGACCTGCTGGTCAAGATGGGCGAGACAATCCGCACTCGAAACCGGGTGCGGTCGAAGATAGTGACGTTGTCTTCTCAGGGACGCCTGCAGGGCATCATCATGATCTTCATCCCCTGGTTTCTGGCGCTGGTCGTGTCAATGCTCGACCCGGGCATGATACGTCCGATGTTCACTACCAGTACCGGGCAGTTGATGCTGGTGGTGATTATCATACTCGAGGGCCTGGGGTGGCTGGTAATCCGACGGATCGTGGCTATCGACGTCTAGGAGGCACATGATAGTCGTAGCGTTCGCAATCTTCGTGGTCGCCGCCTTTCTCGTCATCCGCTCGTTCGCGCAACGGAAGAAGCCGAAGGCAGCCGCGCCGGTGGCGGAGCTGACCGGCCCGTCGGACGTACTGCGGTCTGCCCGGCCTCTGCTGCGGCAACTCGGCGGCTACAGCCAGCGAGTGCCGCTGCTCGGGCTCAAGGAGAGGTACGCGAGTCAGCTGGAGCGAGCCGGTCTGCGCTTCGAGTTGAGCGTCGACGAGTTTCTGGCGTTGAAGGTCGGCGCTTTGGTGGTCGCCATGGTACTCGCTTTCGCTTTCTACGCCGGCGTATCGCAGAGCGTTCTGGTCGTGGTCTTCATCATGTTCCTGGGACTGGTTCTGCCCGACCTGCGGTTGTCTTCCGCGGTGCAGAAGCAGCAACACGCCCTGTTGCGATCCCTGCCCGGTTTTCTGGACCTGCTGGCGCTCTCCGTGGAAGCCGGAATGGGTTTTGACTCGGCGGTGCTGCGGCTGACCGAGGTGCTGGAGTCCGGCCCGCTTATCTGGCGCTTCCAGACTTTCCTGCGGAGTGTGAACGTGGGCAAGACCCGCGTCGAGGCATTGAGGGAAATGGCCAAGAAAGTGGATCTTCCGGACTTCACGACCTTCACCAACACCGTGGTACAGGCAACCGAGACCGGCGCGAGCATGGGACCGGTGTTGCGGGCCGTATCAGGCGACATCCTGTCCCGCCGGTTCGACCGGGCCGAGAAGGCTGCGCACGAACTCCCCATCCGGATATTGCTGCCCCTTTTCGTCTTCGTTTTCCCCGCTACCTTCATCATGATTCTCGGGCCCGTCTATTTCCAGTTCCTGGCTTCGGGCGCGGCAGGTGCGCTGTGATACAGGATTCAGATCTCAACGGCATCGAACCGGACTATGGTGAGCTGGCGACCATCGAGGATCCGCAGCCTCTTCGGAGGAAACGTCCCGGCAAGGTCATCAGGCTGGCCGGCATTGCGTTCCTTGCCTTTGTCCTGATAGCCGGCGTGATCGTGTTCACGCCGAGCCTGAGGCGGGACTTCCTGCCGGAGCTTGCCGCCAGGGCGGGGTTGGTGCGGCGCGCGCCGAAGCCGGCGGACCCGGAAGCGCTGCTGCCTGTGCCTGTTCTCTGGGCGAGGCTTGAACTCCGATCGCTGCCGGAAAGCGTCGTCCAGAACCTGACGCAGGGGAGGTACTACTATGACAAACGCCTTCCCGGCAACTTCGGCCTGGCAATCGACTACTGGAAGAAGGCCCTGGCCGGCATGGGAGAAGCTGAGAAGGTCGGCGTGCAGCGCCTCGTTGTTTCGGCCGAGCGAGAGCTGGCCCGGCACTTCAGCGCCGACTCGGCGGACGCGTTCGTCTTGCTCAAGCAGGGCAAGCGCGACGAGGCCGTCGCCTTGCTGGAGAAGATGCGGGCCGACTACCTCGACGTGAACTCGCCGCAGTACAATTGGGCTTCGCAGATGCTCTACAAGAGGCGACGCTGAGTTGACATGGTCCGCTATGGCCAGGGGGAGCGTATGACGACAGCCGGGCATGGACACGCGAAGAGCAGAGGTGGGGTTATCACTGTTCTGGCCGGGAGACTGCTTGGCGACGAGACCGGTGTCACTACCTTGGAGTACGTGGTAGCCGGCGTCGCCCTCGCGCTGGCGGCCGTGGCTGCCTCCAGGGTATTGGCCAGCGTGCTGAAGAGCTATCTCCACCGCATCTATCTGGTCGTCCATCTGCCGATACCCTGATCTCCAGACCTGGTCCGCGCAGCTTCCTGGTTCGTGCGTTCGTGCCCAGCCCCGCGGTCGGCGTAGCCCTCGCCGCATTCGCCGCCGCGCTGGCACGTCCCGGCAACTCCGACACCCTCTGGCATCTGGCACTAGGCCGGTGGATTCTCACCCGCCGCGCGATTCCCGACATCAGTAGTTTCTACTATTCGGGGACGACGGGCTTCGGCTACGACTACTCCTGGCTGGCCCAGGCGCTCCTGTATGGCGCGTACCGGCTGCTCGGGGGAGCCGGCATCGCCATCCTGAATGCGGTCGTGGCCGGCTTCATCTTCTACTTCCTCTACAAACTGCTGGAACGGAACAGCGTGAACATGCTGGTGAACTTCGTCGCTCTCTGCCTGGCACTGGCGACTACCACCGCATATCTGTCGGGGCGGCCGGCGATGTTCACCGTGGCGCTGTTCACTCTGGAGCTCTTCATCCTCTCCGGCTGGGCCGCGTCCGGCGGCGCGGGCGGGAGCACACGGCCTTTCCGCCTCCTCATCTGGCTGATTCCACCATTGACGGCCCTTTGGGCCAACCTGCACCCCGGTTTCCCGGTTGCCCCGCTCCTGATCCTGCTCTTCCTGCCCCTGGGGGAAAGAGCGAGGGACCGATGGGTCATGGCCGCGTGCCTGGCCGCCACCTGCGCTGCCATTGCCCTCAATCCCTACGGCTGGAGGATGTACCTGATGCCGCTGGAGATGGCGCGCGCCCTGCCGATGTTGCGCGGGCTGACAGAGTGGACGGGCGTGTCGGGTGTGGAGGCAGTGCTCTGGGGTGGTTTCGTGGCGCTCGTCACCTGCGGGCTGGCGCTGCGCCGGCAGCCGCTGCCGCTGGTCGTCTTGACCGCGGGGGCTGCGTTGGCTGCCGGCGTCAGCAACCGCAACATGCCGCTCTTCGGGGTAGTCGCAGTTTTCATACTCGGCCGCACCCTGATCCCCGTTCTCGCACCCGGACTTGGACGCGTGAGGCTGGTGCGGAAGTTCGAGGTGAAGTTCGAGGCTGTCGGCGGTTGGTTCTGGGTGATCGCGGTTCCTCTGTTCGTGGCCGGGGCAGAGCGGTTGGGGATGCCCCTGACTGACCTCTCGTTCAATTTCTCCATCTATCCGTCAGCCGCGGTCCAATACCTCGAAAAGCACGCCTGCCCGGAGCGGATCTTCGTCCGCGAGGACTGGAGCGGGTATCTGTTGTGGACGTTTCCGGACCGGCAGCTCTTCTACGACGCGAAGGGCGGCTTCAGCCGCGAGGCAACGCTGGCTCACTCCCAGCTCGTCAAGCCGAAGGCCGAATGGCGCGGAGTGGTAGATCGCTTTGGCCTCTCCACGATGCTGCTGGATAGAGGTAGCCCGCTTGCCGTTCTACTCAGCGAAGCCTCCGGCTGGAGACGAGAGTACTCCGATTCGCTGTTCGAGGTCTTCGTGCGCCGGCCCCGTGACCCGGAGCAGGCTCTCTTCCCGTCCTCTCCCGGCCCGGTGACTACGGAACAATGAGGGCCGGTATCTAGGGGTGAGACACCTGGCTGAGAAGCTGCGCGCCCTGGTACGGGGCGCGGTTTCCGCTTCCGGTGACGGGCCCGTTGTCGCGGCTGGTGTGGCGGCCGGAGTCCTTTACCTCCTACTGCCGGCAGCGACGGGACTCGACTATCGGTTGCTGGCCCAGAGGGGACCGTATCAGTTGATGTGGCTGAATCTGCTGGGCGCACACTATCAGCTTCCCATAGAAACGCCCAAACCCCTGAGCGTCCTGCTGGCCGGGATACTCGGGTCCGGGCCGGCCTTCTACGCCGCGACTTGCATAGCAGTTGGACTGTGTGTTGCCGCGGCGCTGCGCCTGGGAAGGGCCATCAGCGGGAGCTACTGGCCCGGCCTGGTGACAGCGGTGACCGTGTTCGCCCTCAGGGGGGAGGGCATATACTACGTCCTGGTCGGCAACGCCGAACCATTTCATGCCGCGCTCGTTCTTCTTGCCCTGGCCGCCATTGCCGAAGGTCGCCTTCGCCTGGCGGCGTTCGTAGTCCTGCTTGCCTGTCTCCAGAGGCCGGAAGCCTGGGCGCTCGCACCGCTGCCTTTGCTGTTCGCTTTGGCGTCCAGGCGGCGTTTCGATCCGGCGCTGTCGCTGCCGTTCATCGCACCTTTCGTCTGGGCGGCTTTTGACCGGGCAATGACAGGAGACTGGCTCTACTCGTTGCACGTGACCGCGTACTACCCGGTTGCCGCCGCCCTTTCCACCACTTCGCCCGGCAGCTACTGGGGCGACATGCTCCTTGAGCTGACAAAGGTAGCGGGCGATGTTCCGTTCCTCCTCGGCCTGGTCGGGTTGGGCATCTCGGCATGGAAGACCGCCCGCTCTCGTCCGGCCCTGACCGACAGCGAGCGGCCGTTGCGGCCGGCCGGGCGTCCCGCAATCCTCATCGGTCTCGCGCTGGTGCTGCCGCTCATGACGTCCTGGCTGACTTCCCTGTCCGGGCGCGTGCTGCAAATGGGGAGATTCCAGTTCCCATCCGCTCTGTTACTTGTGCTCTTGGCGACCTCGGCGCCTTTCCTCCTGCTCAGCGGTCGTGCTCCGCGCTGGCTGGTTGTGGCGATGTCCGCAGTGGTCGGTCTCAGCGCCTTTGCCCCGGGGCAGGTCGTCAAGTCGATACGCAGGGCCCGAGGCGATGGGCTCCGGGCCGTCGCCTACGCTCCCATAGCCGGTACCGTGAAGCAACTGATTGAGAACGGCACCGCCGAGGTGGCGGTGGTGTCGGAACGCCGCCTGTTCTATTTTGCCAGGTTGCTTGGCCCGGCCAATTCATGGAAGCTGCATTCGATCCGCAAAGTGAGGAATCTGTCGGGGGCCGTCCCGGCCACGACCCGGACCGGACTCCTTGCATACTACAACCAGGACGAGATAAACACACCGCCGACCGACAGCGTCTGCCGCTGGGTGCTGCGAGCCTGGCCGATACCGGCAGTTCTCGAACCGGTCGCGATGACGCCGGACAGTCTGGGCGGTGTCTGGCTGATCAGGCCTTCGCCCTAGCGGGGGCAACCCGGACAAGACGATACCCCGGACTGCGCCTTTGCGCATTTGACAAGCGGGAAGGGAAGCTTAACATCTGAACATGGTGAACAATAGAATCAGGATTCTGTCGTCAGCTATTGCCGTGGTAGCGTGCCTGGCAGCGACGAGCTGTTCGAGCAACATCAACCCCGATACGCCGCCGCCCCCCGGGGGTACCGTGATCAGCAAGGTCGGCGTGAACTGTCCGTTCCAGGTGACGGCGAGTGATCCGGATTTTGACCGTGTTTCGGTGCGGATTGACTGGAACAACGGCGACACGTCGGACTGGAGCGCGGCGTTCTGGTCGGGCGACACGTTGACGCTCGAGCATGCGTGGTCGGCGCCGGGTACGTTCAGGATATCGGCACAGGCCAGGGATGAGAAGGGCGCATTCTCGGCCTGGTCAAACTGGCATGCGGTCACTATCGCAGACACGGTGAATGCACCTCCCGGACTGCCGTCCGCGCCGGCCGGCCCTGACACGGGCTTCATAGATTCGACCTACGAGTTCTCGACGCTCGCAGGTGACCCGAACGGCGACCGCATACGACTGCAGTTCGACTGGGGTGACGGCGACACGTCGGGCTGGAGCAGCCTGGTCCCGGAGAATACTACCGTGACGATGTCGCACGGCTGGTTTCTGCCCGGCGAGTACTCGCTTGTCGCTCGGGCCAAGGACGAGAAGGGGTTGGTTTCCGACTGGTCCAATGTGCACGTCATGGTTGTTGTCGGCGACTCCGTAAGCCGGCCGCCGGGCATTCCGCTCGTGCCCATCGGCCCCGACACCGGGTACGTTGATTCGGCGTACGAGTTCCGGACCGCGGGTGGCGATGCCAACGGCGACAGCATCATGCTCCAGTTCGATTGGGGGAATGGCGATACGTCGGCCTGGAGCGCCCCGGTCGCGGAAAGCACGATCGTCAGCCTCAGCCATTCGTGGACTGCCGCCGGCGATTTCTCGATTCGGGCCAGGGCCAGGGACGTGGGGGACCTGGTCTCGGATTGGTCCAGCTTCCACGTCTTGACGGTCAGGGACTCGCTCAAGTAGGGGAGAGGTAGCCCCACACCGCCGCAGCCGCTGGCGCGCCCGTTGACAGCGGGCTCGGCCTTTCTATAATACAAACGATTGTTTGAAACAAACGTATGATTGCCAACGTCCTATTCGAAAGGTGCTGATATGAAGACTGAACATGCCGAGGCCAAGCAGAGGCTGTTCGACGCTGCCGTATCTCTTTTTGCGCGAGAGGGTTACGCGGCGGTCGGTGTGCGCGAGATCGCCAAGACCGCCGGGGTGAACATATCCAGCGTCTCCTACTACTACGGCGGCAAGGCCGGGCTGCTCTTGGCTATCATCGATGAGACATACTCCCGCTATGGCAGGATGCTGGCCGAGGCGGGGGATGATTCGACTCCGGCCGAGGAACACGTGCGCAGGATGGTTAGAGGCATCGTTCGGTTCTTCCGAGAGAACACGGAACTGGGGCTGGTGGCATTCGACTCCTTCCCGCCGGTGGATGATGCCAACACGATTGCGCTGAGGGTGAAGTGGGCCGAGGAAATCGGTGCCAGGCTGGCCGGCTTCTTCGGAAAGCTCGGGCTTGACACCAGCGACCCGGTGCAGATGGGCGTGGTACGCCGTTCGCTGCCGATGAGCGTCAAGGCTTTCTTCGAGGGCATCTTTGCGCTGGAGCAGAGCGGGGCAAGGGACCGGCTCGGGCCGCTGCCCAGTCTCGACGACGCGTTCTTCGAACACTACGCCGAACACCTTGCTGAACTCTTCCTGTACGGCGTGACTGGCATGACCAGGATGAGCCGCGAAAGGAAGAGCAAGCGCAGTTCCCGAGGTTCGAAGCCGAGGGGCAGGGCCAAGCCCAGATGAAGAGAGCGGTGATGACACGTCACGCAACCGGATGCGGCGCTCGATTGCTGCTTGTTGTCACGGCTGCCGGCGCCTGGGCCGCGACGTTGGACTTCAACGGCCGGGCATCAGGCTGGCTGGGCGCGAGTCGCGACAGTTCATATCGCGTCTTGGCGGGACTACGGTATCTGCCCGAGGCTCGGTTCTCCACGCCCATAGGCGAGCAGTTCGCCTTTGATGCCGAGGCGTCGGTCAATGCCCTCCTTGCCGCCGACGTCCGCAGCCGAGCTTGTTCGCTTGCCGCACGACTCAAGCCGTACCGCGGATTCGTGCGGCTGTCGTCTTCGCAGTTCGAAGCTCGCGCCGGTCTGCAGAAGATCAACTTCGGCTCGGCGACACTGCTCAGGCCGCTGATGTGGTTCGACCGGGTTGACCCGCGCGACCCGCTGGAACTGACCGACGGCGTGTACGGCCTGCTTGGGCGCTACTACTTTCAGAACAACATCAACGTCTGGGCGTGGGGCTTGCTGGGCAACAGCGCAGCCAAAGGCTGGGAGCAGCTTGGCGCGGTGCGCTGGAAGCCGGAACTCGGCGGGCGAGTACAGGTCCCGTTTCCTCGGGGCGAAGCAGCCGCAACCTACCATCATCGGATAGTAGACTACCACCACGTGGTGAAGATACCGGAGGCGCTGGACGAGCAGGACGAAGACAGGTTTGCCGTCGATACGAAGGTGGATATTGGGATTGGCCTTTGGGTTGAGGGAGCACTATCCCGCGAGACGCGGAGACTGGACTACAAGGAACTCCCGCCGATGTGGACGCGCGCGGCTGTCGTGGGCGCGGACTACACTTTCGGCATCGGCAGCGGACTGGGTGTCATGGCCGAGCACATGCTGGTCGGCAGCGCGAGTGAGCCGTTTGGCAGGGGAACCGACGTCCAACTCTCGGCCCTGATGCTCGGTTTACCGCTCGGGCTGCTCGACAACCTGCGGGGAATGGTCTACTACGACTGGACGAACCATGATCCCTACAGCTACCTTGGCTGGCAGCGGACGCTGGACAACTGGGTATTCAGCGTCGGGGCGTTCTGGAATCCGGATACGCCGGTTTCCCTCGGAGCGCCCGGCGGAGGCGCCGCGGGCAAGGGGATTCAATTGACGGTGGTCTTCAACCACTGAGGAGTGACAAATGGTGAACAACGGCGTGGTGATAGCTACGGACAAGCTGGTGAAGAAGTACCCGATGGGCAGGAACGAGCTGGTTGCGCTGAAAGGCGTGAGTCTGGCCTTCGAGAGGGGCGAGTTCGCCGGACTGGTCGGCCCTTCCGGGTCGGGCAAGACCACGTTGCTGAACATCATCGGCTCGCTCGATGCGCCGACCGCCGGCAGCGCCACTGTGCTTGGCAGCCAGGTTGAATGTCTGAGCCACGCGCAGGCGGCCGAGCTGCGAAACCGCCACATCGGCTTCATATTCCAGACCTTCAACCTGCTGCCGGTCTACACCGCGTTCGAGAACGTTGAGTTTCCCCTGCTGCTGCTTGGCATGGCGGGAGCCGACCGGCGCAAGGCGGTGATGGAGGCGCTGGAGTGGGTCGGGTTGGCAGATAGGGCCAGGTCCAAGCCGGCGCAGCTCTCCGGCGGGGAAGGGCAGCGGGTGGCGATTGCCCGGGCAATGGTGAAGAAGCCCGAGGTTGTGCTCGCCGACGAGCCGACCGCCAACCTCGACGCCGAGAACTCGCACAACATCCTCCATACGATGGAGAAGCTGAACCTCGACCTCGGCACGACCTTCGTCTTCTCGACCCATGACCAGAAGGTAATCGAGCATCTGCGCCGGAAGATTGTGCTGGTTGACGGCAAGATAGCTGCCGACGAGCGGCTGCAGCCCGAGCCGGACAGGAGCAAGCCATGACCGTTCTCAGACTGGCCTGGCGCAACCTGATCGGCGCCGGTATCAGGACCTGGCTCAACGTCCTCGTGCTGTCGCTGAGCTTCGTCGTCATCGTCTGGATGCAGGGGTTCCTTGAAGGGATGAACCGGCAGGTGCAGGACGCGATGATCGCCACTGAATACGCGGGCGGTCAGTACTGGCACGAGAAATACGACCCGTACGACCCGTTCACGCTCAGCGACGCGCACGGTGAGCTGCCGCCCGCAATCGCGGAGCTGGTGCGGGCCGGCAACGCGATGCCGGTGCTAGTGGTTCAGGGCTCAATCTACAGCGGCGGTAGCATGCGGCCGGTCATGCTGCGCGGCATCGACCCGCGGCAGGATATCGTCAACCTGCCGTCCGCGTTCCTTGTTCAGGACAGCGGCGCCGAGGAACTGCCGCTCCTCATCGGCAGTCGCATGGCGAAGTCCGCCGGCCTGAGACAGGACGACATCATCACCGTGCAGTGGCGTGATGCGCACGGCACGTTCGACGCGCGCGAGGCGCGAGTCGTCAAGGTCATCTCTACCACTGTCCAGAGCGTCGACATCGGCCAGGTTTGGCTGCCGCTGGATCGGCTCCGGGCGATGACCGACATGGCGGGACAGGCGACGCTCGTGACCCTCCGGCGCGGAGCCAGGCCGGCTGTCGCGCCCGCGGGCTGGACGTTCCATACGCCGAACGACCTCCTGAGCGACCTGCGGGCGATGGTGAAGGCGAAGTCCGGCGGCACCTCGATCTTCTACCTGATACTCTTGTTCCTGGCCATGCTTGCCATCTTCGACACCCAGATACTCTCGCTCTTCCGGCGCCGCAAGGAGATGGGTACGCTGATGGCCCTTGGTATGACCCGGGGCCGGGTAATCGAGCTCTTCACGCTCGAAGGCGGGCTCCACGGGGTGCTGGCCGCGCTGGTCGGAGCGGTGTACGGGATTCCGTTCCTCGCCTACACGGCCCGAACCGGCATCGGCATGCCCAAGATGATGGACAGCATGGGGTTCGCCATCGGCGAGCGGCTCTACTCGACCTACACGCCCGGCCTCGTGCTCGGCACTACTGTGCTCGTCTTGATTGTGACCACCATTGTCAGCTTCCTGCCGACGCGACGGATCGCCAAGCTCAAGCCGACCGATGCCCTGAGGGGGAGATGGACATGAGGACGAATTGCGAATTGCCGATTCCTAATGCCCAACCACCAGCCGGTCGGGGCATTGGGACTTCGTTAGGAATTGGGAATTGGTCATTAGGGTTTTTCTCATGGTAGGCTTCCTCTTCAAGGGGCTGCTGCGCGACCGGTCACGCAGCCTGTTCCCGGTGCTCGTGGTCGCGGCCGGTGTGATGCTGACCGTGTTTATGAGTGCCTGGGTCCAGGGCGAGAACCACGAGTTCGTCCGCGCCAGCGCCGCGTTCCAGACCGGCCACGTCAAGGTGACGACCCGCGCCTATGCCGAAAAGGCCGACGAGATGCCCAACGACCTTGCCATTGGCGGAGTCAGCGAAATGCTGGCCGGGCTCGCCGAGCGGTTTCCACGGTTCGTCTGGACCCCGCGCATCAAGTTCGGTGGGTTGCTCGACATCCCCGATTCGCTGGGTGAGACCCGCTCACAAGGACCGGTTGTCGGCATGGCAGTTGACCTCCTGTCCGATTCAAGCCCGGAGCCCGGACTCCTCAATCTCGAACCGGC
Organism: candidate division WOR-3 bacterium; assembly: GCA_016867815.1. Classification (NCBI taxonomy): domain Bacteria; kingdom Pseudomonadati; phylum Caldifarciminota; species Caldifarciminota bacterium. Next base: position 66,496 of record VGIR01000002.1, read on the forward strand.
ACTGATTCAGGGCCGGATGCCGAAAGCGCCCGGCGAGATAATCGTGAGCGACGACCTCGCCCGCAAGCTCGGAGTCGCGGCCGGGGACCGGGCAACGCTCTTCGGCTCGACCATGTTCGGGAGCATGGCAACTGCGAACTTCACCATTGCCGGCACGGTCCGGTTCGGCATCACGGCGCTCGACAAGGGCGCGATCATCGCCGACGTGGCCGACATCCAGGCTGCTTTGGACATGACCGACGCTGCCGGCGAGATTGTCGGATTCTCGCGCAACGGCGAGTACGACGACCGCGCCGCCCGGCAGACGAGCCGCGAGTTCAACCAGCGTGGCGACGTGACCGGCGCGGGACATGACCGGAACTCTGCTGGAGTTTCGGATGGTGTCCCAAGCCCTTCCTCGGGCCAGTCCGGCACTGGGTCACTTGACCACTCGACCCCTGGAGCACCTTCTGTTGATCCGTACGCACCGGTGATGACGGCGCTGCCTGACCAGGGCGGCCTGGGCCAGGTGCTGGCCCTGCACCGGTTCTCGCTGGGCATCGTCATCGCGGTCTTCATGTTCGCGATGTCGCTCGTGCTCTGGAATGCCGGGCTGATGGGTTCGCTGCGCCGGTACGGCGAGTTCGGAGTCAGGCTCGCGATCGGCGAGCGCAAGGTCCACCTGTACCGGACGCTGATACTGGAGTCGGTGATGGTTGGCGTCATCGGCACCGCGCTCGGAACCGCGATTGGGCTTGGCGTCGCCTACTGGCTGCAGGCGACCGGACTCAACTTCGGCGCGATGCTCAAAGGCGCGAGCGTGATGGTTTCGCAGGTGCTGCGGCCGCACGTCACCCCGACCTGCTACTACATCGGGCTGATACCCGGCCTCGGCGCGACCGTGATCGGCGCGATGATATCCGGCGCTACCATATTCCGTCGGCAGACGTCAACACTGATAAAGGAGCTTGAACTGTGAAGCGGACTAATTCAAACTGCAAGAGTCAAAGTGCAAAGGTCAAAATGGTCATTGCCCTGCTTGCAGCTTGGGGCTTGCGAAATCACGGGACTGTACCGGATTGCGGCCGCGTCCTCGCGGCCGGGGACTGTCCCAGTGATTTCGTAGAGGAGAGAGCGTGAATACGTACTTTGGTCGTGTCGTTCGTGCTTCGAGTTTCATTCGTCATTCGAACCTCGGCATTCGGACTTCCGTCCTCGGCTTGTGCTTGAGCTTGTGCTTGGCAGCGGAGCCGCCCTCCGGCGAGTGGATACTGAACAAGGTGGACGAGAACGAATACTCGGACACCCGCGTGGTCGTATCAGAGATGGTCATCAAACTCGCCCGCAACTCCCGCACGGTCAAAGCCAAGTCCTGGATTCGCGGCGCGGACCGGTCCTTCACCGAGTTTCTCTATCCCGAACGCGAAAAGGGCACCAAGATGCTAAAGCTCGGGGACGAGCTCTGGACCTACACGCCTTCGACCGACCGCGTCATCAAGATATCCGGCCACATGCTCCGCCAGTCGGTTATGGGCTCGGATCTGTCTTACGAGGACATGATGGAAGACCACAAACTGACGAACGTCTACACCGCCAGTGTGGTTGAGGAAGACACCATGCTCGGCCGGCAGTGTTGGGTGCTGGAGCTTGTTGCGAAGAAGCCGGATGTCAGCTACTACAAGCGTCGAGTCTGGGTGGACCAGGAGCGGTTTGTGCCGTTGCGCGAGGACCGGTATGCCAAGAGCGGCAAGCTGCTCAAGACTACCGAGGTGAAGAGCGTCTCACTTCAGCACGGCCGCTGGGTCGCAGACGAAGTGGCGTTCAAAGACGCGCTCAAGTCCGGGAGCGGCACCGAGTTCAAACTCGACTCGGTCCGCTTCAACGTCCCGATACCCGACTACATCTTCTCAAAGGCAGCTCTCAAGAAGTAGCGCGAGTCAGAGGACAGGGCTGGCGCCCGGGCTGAAGCACATCTTCTGTCGCAGACGGGAATCGTGCGCAGGCAACCATCCATATGTAGTGGTGGGGCCGTTCCAGACCACAATTCTGCCGTGGGGGGGATGACCCGGAGGCTGCCTGGTGAGTTGCAGTCTCCGATGCAGTTCCGGATGGATTGACTCATGGAATCACCGGTGCTTTGGCCCGAGAAATGAACCGAGCAATGACGCAAGCAATGACGCGTGCATTTCCGCGAGCACTTTCGCGAGCTTTGACTCGTGCATTGCCGCGTGCAATGACTTATGCAGTGCGCGATTCAGTTCGAGATGCGGTTGATGACGCACTGGCCGATGCAGTTCAGTACGCAGTGAGTGATGGGTCTTTCGGTGCTTCGATCCGTGCTTCGCCGCACGCTTCGCGAGACGCAACTGCGGGTTCGGCGCGAGGTCGCAGGCAGAATCTCGCCGGCGATGCTCGAAGGCAGCAACCGGTCAGCGAACAGGCTAGTCTGACTTCGGCCGGCTGCGCTTCTTGAGTTCGGCCTCGAAGCCACGGTCAGGCGTCGCTGATCGTTCATTCGTGTATGGTTGGTTCGGACGGGCGCGGGAGGCTAGTCCAGGGCGAGGCTGATGCGCAGGGCGCGGTTTGCCGCGACCTGCAGTTCAGGAGTGAGCCGGCCGAGTCTACGAATCATCCGCTGCTTGTCCACCGTGAGAATCTGGGCAAGGTTGACCATTGATTCGCGGGGGAGACCGCAGGTGCCGCCGTGGACCACGACGGTCACCGGATAGGGCTTGACGGTGGTGGTAATTGCGGCGACGATGGTGGTCGCCGCAAACTGGTTGCCGACATCGTTCTGCACAACCAGGGCCGGACGGATGCCTTGCTGCTCGCTGCCACGGCCGGGATTGAAGTTGACCAGCCAGATGTCACCGCGCGAGGGCTGACGAGGCTCAGTCGAGGTTTTCACTACCGCTCCTGAGGCGTTCCTCCGCGGTTCGGCGGTCTTCTTCCGCCATGGCCTTGTACCCGACGGCAAGCTCCTGGTTCAGTTGCTCCTTCTCCCATACCTCCAGCGCCTCCTCAATCAGGGCGCTGCGGTTGGTGTCGCGGGCGACGGCGATCTCATCCAGTTGCTCCAGCCGGTCCGAGGCAATGGTCACTGTGACCTTCTGTCGTCTGGCCATATTTACTCCTATTCTGCCATACGTATTGTCCTACCGATCATACTTCCAGCTCCGCAGATGTCAATGGGGCTCTGACAGCGGCAGGACGCGGGCAGGCTAGTCGGACTTGGGGCGGGTGCGCTTCTTGAGTTCGGCCTCGAAGCCGCGGTCGGTCGGACGGTAGTACTTGCGGCCCTTGAGCGAGGGCGGTAGATGCTCCTGTTCGACTTTGGCATCCTTGAAGTCGTGCGCGTACTTGTAGCCTTTGCCGTAGCCGAGGCCTTTCATCAGGCCGGTGGGAGCGTTGCGGAGGTGGAACGGCACCGGCTCGGTCGCGCTCTTGAGCGCGTCGTCCTTGGCTTCGCCGTACGCGACATACAGCGCGTTGGACTTCGGGGCGAGGGCGAGGTACACGACCGCCTGCGCCAGAGCGGTGTTGCCTTCGGGCATGCCGATGAAGTGGACCGCGTCCTTGGCCGCGTTGGCGATGAGCAGGGCGTTGGGCTGGGCGAGGCCGACGTCCTCTGACGCGAAGCGGACGAGGCGGCGGGCTATGTAGAGCGGGTCTTCGCCGGCCTCAAGCATTCGCGCCATCCAGTAGAGCGCGCCGTCCGGGTCGGAGTCGCGCAGTGACTTGTGCAGGGCGGAGATGAGATTGAAGTGTTCCTCGCCGGCCTTGTCGTAGAGCAGGAACTTGCGCTGGACCACGTCCTGAGCCAGCTCAAGCGTCACGGCCCGCACTGCGCGTCTGTCCGGTTCGGCCGAGGCTACACACAGCTCGATGGCGGTGAGAGCGGCGCGGGCATCGCCTTGCGATACCACGACGAGGTAATCGAGAACGTCATCGGCGACTTCGGGCTTGAGCGACGCCAGGCCCTGCTCAGCGGCCAGGGCGCGGCGCATCACGGTCTTGACATCGTCGGGGCTGAGCTGGTTGAGCACATACACCCGGCAGCGCGAGAGCAGCGGCGCGATGACCTCGAAAGACGGGTTCTCGGTGGTCGCGCCAATGAGGATGATGCGGCCCGATTCGACGTGGGGGAGGAAGGCATCCTGCTGGGCCTTGTTGAAACGATGAATCTCATCCACGAAGAGGATCGTGCGGCGGCCGTGCATCGAACGTTCGAACCCGGCCCGCTTCACCACCTCGCGTACCTCTCCGACTGAGGAAGTGACTGCCGACAACTGGACGAAGTGGGCTTTGGTGTAGCGCGCTACAGCCAGCGCCAGCGTAGTCTTGCCTGAGCCGGGTGGACCCCAGAGGAGCATCGAGTGCAGTTCACCCTTCTCGATCATCCTCCGGAGCGGCTTGTCTTTGGCGAGCAGGTGGTCCTGGCCGACTATCTCGTCGAGCGTCTGCGGCCGCATGCGGTCAGCGAGGGGCGAAGAAGGCTCTATGCTTGAAGCACCACGCATTACGCCAGCCACTACGCCGATGCCGGTGTCCGGCGTGTTGCGTCCAGCGTCAGGCGTCTTACGTCGTGCCACGGGCAATTATAGGGCAGCCGGCGCAGAAGAGAAGTCGGGCGAAGTCAGAAGCTGGAGGCTAGACTGCAGAAGTCAGAGCTGGTCTCCCTGCCTGGTGATCAAATGCCCGTCCGGCCCGGTCCACAGGTTGACATCTGCGAAGAAGTGTGGCATAGTATGAGCGAAGAGAATAAGAGGTGACACCATGAAGTTCACACGCATCACCATCGATACGCATCAGATGGGTGGAGTGCCCTGCATTCGAGGTCTCCGCATACCTGTTTCAACCATTGTGGGAATGTTCGCGGACGGCATGACCGAGGCCGAGATGCTCAAGGCCTACCCGGACCTTGAATCGGCCGACGTCCGTGAGGCGATGCGCTACGCGGCGGAGGCAGTACGCGAGCGCGAACTGCCACTCCTGGTCGCCGATTGAAGTTCCTGGTCGACAACGCTCTCTCGCCCGTAGTGGCCGCTGCGCTGAGCCGGGCAGGACACGATGCAGCGCACGTACGGGATAGGGCTATCCAGCACGCGGATGACGAGACTGTCTTCGACTGCGCAGCCCGTGAGGGGCGTGTTATCGTGTCCGCTGACACCGATTTCGGTCAGATACTGGCGCGGCGTGCTTCAAAGAGGCCCTCGGTCATTCTGTTCAGGCGTGGCACGGAGCGACGGCCGGAACGTCAAGTCGCACTTCTGCTGAAGAATCTGCCCGGAATCACCGACGCGCTCGAAGGCGGGAGCGTGGTCGCATTCGAGCAGAAGAGAATCAGAATTCGCTCTCTGCCCCTGCCCGGGAACTCCGAAGACTAAGTCTGACCGCTAGCGCGGGACGTGACCGCGAAAACGGGCGCTTCCGCGCGTGATAGTCCCGAGTTTCGTCAGGCCTGCTGGAGACTTGAGAGAATCGCGACTGCGGTCTGTTTGCCTATGGGCTCGTTGGCGTCGCCGCACCGAGGGGAGAGGACACAGGCCGGGCAGCCAGTGTCGCAGGCGCACTGCATCACGAGGTCGCGAGTCACGCGGCTCAGGCGGTCAAACTCCGAGTATAGCTTCTCGGAGATGCCGATGCCGTGCTCGTAGCCGTCGTAGATGAGAATCGTCGGCAGCCGCGTGTCGGGGAACATCCGATAGCTTCCGCCGCCAATGTCACGCGGGTCACACATGGCGACGAGCGGTGCGAGGGCGATCAGCGCGTGCTCGGCGGCATGCAGTCCGCCGGTGAAGTCACTGTGCTGTTCCTGCAGTCTGATAGCGGTTTCTCCCGAGAAGACGAGCCAGATGCCGACGGTCGGGAACTTGACCGGGGGCAGGCTGAGCGGGTGAGTCGCGAGCAACTGGTCGTACTTCTTGATGCGGTAGCCGGTGTAGGTAGCGGTGACCTCAATCCGGCCCAGGCTCAGGGTGATGCCTGGACCAAGGATGCGCTGTTGCTGTGTCTCCAGGAGGCGCATCTCTTCACGGGTGATGACCTCAGTGTGGAAGTCCACGTCCTTGCGCTCGACCTCGGCGCGCTGCTGTTCGAGGTCGAGGGTCTTCACCAGGTAGGTCTCGCCCTGGTGGAGAAGCACGGCGCCCGGATAGGCTTCGCGGAAGGCCCGCGTGCGGTCCATTGTCTCAATGACGCGGCCGTCGGCAACGATCTCGATGGCGCTTTCCTCGATGGCATCGAGCGTGACTTCCTCCTGCGGCCGGGCCCGGCCGGCGTATATCCAGCCGACCGGCGTCCGGCGTAGTACCAGTTGTTCCTCAAGCGCCTTGACGGCGGGTAGCTGCCGTTCGTTCACCTCGTCCTTGCGCAAGGGGAGCTCGGATGCCGCGCAGGCAAGGTGGCCGCTGATGATGTAGGGGTTTTCGAGGTCCACGACTGCGGCTTCGAACCCGCGTTCAAGGACCAGGCCCGGGTTGCGCAGCAGGTACTGGTTGAGCGCATCCGCGTAGCCCACGAACACGACGACCGAGTCCTGCAGTTTGCGTCCGGCGCGACCGGCCTGCTGCCAGAACGACGCAAACGAGCCGGGGAAGCCGGCAATGACAATGCAGTCGAGGCTGCCGATGTCGATGCCGAGTTCGAGCGCGTTGGTGGAGACTACTCCGCGCAGAGCGCCCGAGGCGAGTCCCGCCTCGATTGCGCGCCGGTCTTCGGGTACGTAGCCTGCGCGGTAGGGCGACACGGCGAGCTCAGGGGTGTGTTCCTTCACCCATCGGGAGATGAGCTCCGCGAGCCGGCGAGACTGGACGAAGCAGACGGTCTGGAAGCCGGATTTGGCGAAGTGGGCAACGAGTTGCTGGGTCTGCGCGTGGATCGACGTCTCGCCGTTCGCCAGCGGGTTCCAGAACACGAGCCAGTTTCTGCCGCGCGGGGCTCCGTCGTCACCGACCAGCGCGAACTCCTTGCCGGTCAGCTTCTCGGCCAGCTCCAGCGGATTCGCGATCGAGGCCGAGGCGAGAAAGAACTGCGGGTCGGAGCCGTGGTACGCGCAGATGCGACGGAACCTGCGAAGGAGCTGCGCGACGTTTGAGCCGAACACGCCGCGGTAGGTGTGCGCTTCGTCGATTATGCAGTAGCGCAGATTGCGATAGAAGGACTGCCACTGGTAGTGATAGGGGAGAATCTGGTGGAGTTCATACGGGTTCGAGAGGACGATGCGGGAACGTTGGCGGATGCGGGACCGCTTGTCCGCGGGAGTATCGCCGTCGTAGACGGCAGGACGCAGGTCCAACCCAAGACCGCGCTCGAAACCGCGAATCACCTTGAGCTGGTCCTGCGTGACCGCCTTCATCGGGTAGAGATACAGCGCGGTCGCGGAACGTGAGTCCAGCATCGTCTCGAAGACGGGGAGGTTGAAGGCCAGTGTCTTGCCGGACGCGGTCGCAGTTGTGATTATGACGTTTCTTCCCGCGCGGGCGTGCCCGAGTAGCTCCACCTGATGCTTGTAGAGCTTCGGTATTCCCAGCTTCCCGACCAGGTCGGCCAGCGGTTTGGGCAAGGGCGGGTCGGGTTCGGCATAGGTGGCGGTCCGGGAAGGCAGCGGTTCGATGCCGGATATCTGTCCGGAGTACCAGCGTTCGCGGCGCAGGTCGTCGAGGGCGGAGAGGATGTCAGGCACTGAGCAGGGACCCGGATAATCCAGAATTCAGAGACCAGAATCCAGAATGCAGAGAGCCCGATTTCCGCATTATAGGTCGGCGCGGCTATTCCAGTGCTCGACCAGGGATGAGAATACGTTCACAAGGCTGATGACGTCCTGACGGTTGTGGTCAACGATGGGCTTCAGGAACCCGGCGTTGCCGGTGCGCAGGTATTCGTAGTAGAACTCGGGGACGAGCTCGCCGGGCAGGTCGGTCTCGCGGCTGATGCCGAGGATGCTCTGCTCGATTGAACGGAGTGAGCATCCCTCCAACTCGCCGCGCCAGGCCCGGCGGCAGAAATGGAGCAGGTCGAAGTGCAGTCCGGGCGGACTGAGCTTGACCCCGTAGTAGGCGGAACGGCCCGTGAGGAACGGCAGGTCGAATGCCTTACCGTTGTACGTGACCATTGCCTTGTGCTCGCCTACCTGTCGGTTCACCTCAAACAGCAACGCGAGTTCGTCGGGGAAGTCACGGACCACGTATTGCTCCACGATGACGGTGTTGTCGGCGGCGAGACGGGCGAGACCGGCAACCACCAGTGGCTGTCCCGTAAAGAGTCCCATCGTTTCGAGGTCGAGAAAGAGGAAGTCAGTGTCTTTGTGCAGGGCGGAGAGGCCCAGAACTGACGGATGCGACCGTGACAAGCGCGCGCCGACGACCTCGGCAAGTTCTTCGCTGCTACCGGCCTCCAGCAGTTCGCGGATGCGTTTGGACTCGCCGCAGAACCGCGGGTGGTTCTCGAGGTCGGCGAGCGTCTTGAATCCTTGTTCCTCCAGCCGGACCCGGGTCTTGTCACGGATGCCGCGGACAAGGCTGACCGAGCCGAGCAGGTCCTGACGGGTTCTCCCCGCGTCTCCCCGGCGCAAGGCGCCCCGCGTTGTGGCGGTCAGGCGGTAGCAGGCGCCGTAGTCGTTCTCGACAACGTCGCCCGGCATGACCTTGTCAAGCGGCATGCCTTCGTAGTCGCGCCGCAACTGCTCCCGGAAGGCGGATATCGTGTCCGGCCGTCCCTCGAAGTCCGGGTCGGGCTCGTACTTGTCCGGGTCGAACGAACGCACGGACAGATTATGGGGTGAGGCAACCCGGCGTCAAGCGCCGAAGGTCTGGCAGGCCGCAATTCTGCAGTTGACTGCCGCTCGGACTCCAACTACACTCTCGGTCGTGGGACTGCTGTTGCGTATCTGGGCCCTTTCGTTTCTGCCCGGCAATTGGCGGATGCCGGTGCTGGTCGCCGCAGGAGTGCTGGTCGGGCTGGGCTTGGTGACGGCGCACGCGGCGCGGATGACCTCGTATCTGGGTGACGACCCGGAGACCTGCGTTAACTGCCACATAATGGAGCCGCAGTATCTGACCTGGATGCACTCCAGCCACCGCGAAGTCGCTCACTGCAACGACTGCCACGTTCCCCAGAACAACATCGTGCGCCATTACGGATTCAAGGCCATCGACGGCATGAAGCACTCGACGATCTTTGCGCTTCGGCGAGAGCCGCAGGTTGTCCGAACCGGTGCACTGGCTGTGCCGGTGATCGAGGCCAACTGCCGCCGGTGCCACTGGTCGGTTATCGAGCAGATGACGTTGCGCGGGTACCGGCCGGGCGACAACCGGTGCTGGGACTGCCACCGCGAGACCCCGCACGGCCGGACGCGAAGCCTGTCGGCAACACCCGGCGAACTGGCGCCGCGCCTGCCCGATCTCCTGCGCGGCGGACATCCGCGGCTCGGAGGCCGGCCGCCGAGGCCCTGAGAGAGCGAGAACAGCGAGGAGGTAGCTCATATGGATTCAACGCAAGCTGGTCGGAGCGCCGCGCCTGCCCGGGCGTGGGTAGGCTGGGTGGTTTTCCTGGCCGTGGTTGTCGGAGTGTTTGCGGTCGGCGTGATGGCCGCGTCAGTTATGGAGCGGCGACAGGAGGCGCGAGTCACGCGGCTCGTCGTGCCGGTGGCGGATATGGAACCGGACCCGGCAGTCTGGGGACGCAACTACCCGCGGGAGTACGGGCGCTTCCAGATGACGAAGCAGTCCGACACGCGCACCGAGTTCGGTGGGGCCGACCCTCGCGACTATCTGGTCGAGACCCCGGCGAACGTCGTGCTTTTCGCCGGCTATCCGTTCAGCAAGGACTTCAAGCAGGCACGCGGCCATGCCAATACCGTGACCGACGTGCTGGCCACCGGCCGTATCAACGAGAAGAGCCCGGGCACTTGCTGGACCTGTAAGAGCGCGGACGTGTCCCGCCTGATGAAGCAAATGGGGCCGGCGGCCTTCTACAAGATGCCCTTCGCCGCGCTCAAGGACTCGATCCGGTTCGCCATAGGTTGCCTGGACTGCCACGACCCGAAGACGATGGCGCTCAGGATATCGCGGCCGGCGTTGATCGAGGCGCTCGCACGCCGCGGCATCGACGTCGCGCGTCTGTCCCACCAGGAGATGCGCTCGCTCATCTGCGCCCAGTGCCATGTCGAGTACTACTTCAAGGGGGAGGGGAAGTACGCAACGTTTCCGTGGGACCGGGGCACGGCGGTTGACAGCGTCGAGCAGTACTACGAAGCCGAGAAGTTCTCCGACTGGCAGCACGCGGTGTCGAAGACGCCGATGCTGAAGATGCAGCACCCGGACTACGAGGTCTACCTCTCAGGCATTCACGCGTTCCGTAATGTTGCCTGCGCCGACTGCCACATGCCCTATCGGACTGAGGGCGGCGAGAAGTTCACCGACCACTACATCCAGAGCCCGCTGCTCAACATATCGAACTCCTGTGTCGTCTGTCACCGCTGGAGCGAGGCAGAGCTGGTTGCCCGGGTGGAAGCGATCCAGGGACGCATTCGCGAACTGCGCGGTCGGGCCGAGTCCGACATCGCCCGCGCCCACTTTGACATCGCGGCCTGCCTGCAGGCGGGCGCGACCGACGATGACGTGGCTGCTGCCCGCAAGGCGGTACGCGCAGCGCAGATGCGATGGGATTACGTTGCCGCATCGAACGGCATGGGATTCCACGCGCCGCAGGAATGCATGCGGATTCTGGGCGCGGCCGCGGACATGGCACAGGAGGCTCGAGTCGAGTGCGCCCGCGTGCTCGCACGCCGCGGCTACAGCGGTGCCGTAGCCTATCCTGATTTCTCGACGAAGGAGAAGGCGCAGGCCGTTTCGAAGCTCTTTGCCGACAACAACCCACCGCGACTGCTCGCCGGGCGTTGATGCCGGGCGCGAACACTGAATCGCCGGCCGCCGGACAGACTCCGGCGGCCGGCCCTTTCTGGTCTCGGCAGTGGGGCTGGCCGCACGCACTCGCGATGGTCGTCGCGTGCGGGATTGCTGCAGTCGCGGTCCAGTTGCTCTTCCCGCGCAGCGCATTCGAGTTGCCGGCAGCGCAGAGCTGGCCGGCAGTCGGGGTCTGGTGCGGTGCGTGGGTGGCAGCCGGACTGATTCTGCGGAGCCGGGCTCTGGTTCGGGGAGTCGGCGGCCGGCATTTCGGGATGGCCGCGCTGTCGGCCGTCGCGCTGCTGTCGCTTCCGGCCGCGGTGTTCGGTTGGCGCGCCAGTCTGGTCGGGATGCCCATGGCCGTCGCATCCGCATTCCTACTTGCCAACCTCTCCGCCTGCATCGGACGCCGGCTGGTCGTACCCGGCCGCGACAACCGTCGGTTCCTGCTGGTCCATACCGGGCTTCTCATCGTGTTCGCGGCCATGGTTGGTGGCCGACCGCAAGTGGAGCGCGGAGCGCTTCGGCTGGTTGAGGCTGGAGAGTCTGCAGCGGTGCTGCGTGGCAGAGCGGGAAACGCCATTGCTCTGCCGTTTGCCGTCCGCTTGCTCGACTTCCGGATGGAGGCCTACGAACCGACGCTGACGATCGCCCGCCGAGACACCGTGGCCCAAGACTGGACTGTGCAGCCCGGTAGCACGCGGTTGGTGTCAGGCCGGATTGTGAGGATTGACCGATACTCCATCCGCGTTGAGGAGTTCATCGCACGGGCAAGCGTCGTCGATGGGCAGGCGATTCAGTGCGATTCTTCCGGCGCAGGGCCGGCGGCGCGCGTCACGGTGTCGGATGATGCCGGCATCCCGGTCGCCGACGGCTGGCTCCACAACGCGACTCCTTTCGGTCCGGACATCTTCCTGCGGCTGGCGACCGGCACGGTGCTCTTCTTGAACCCGGGCAAGCCGAAGTGGTTCGAATCGGCGCTGGAACTCGACTACGGCGGCCGCGCCGAGACGGTAGCCGTCGCGGTCAACCGGCCGGTGCGCCGGCACGGCTGGACACTGATGCAGTCGGGCTACGACTCCGAAGCGGGCGCGGCTTCGCGCCTGAGCGTCATCGAGGTCGTGCGCGACCGAGCCCTGCCGTTCATCTACGCCGGGATCTCACTGCTGCTGCTCGGCGTGGCCTGGATGGCGCTTGCTGCCGGCCGGGAGCGCGAAGCGTGAGCGCGGGCATCGCGGCGATACTCGGTCTGACCGCCGCGGCCTGGGCTGGCGCGCTCCTGTTCGTCGTCGTCGAGTGGCGGCGTTCTGGCACTCCGCTGTCCGGCACGGCAGGCCGATGGTCGCGGGCGCTGGCGGTGGTGGGTGTGGTCGCACTCGGGGTACACATTGTGGTTGCGTGGGTCAAGCTGGGTCGGCCGCCGATGCGGACCCTCGGCGAGACCCGTCTCTGGTACGCGTTCTTCGTGCCGATCATCGGCCTCGCAGTCGAGCAGCGGCTGCGCCTGGCCGCGGCACGCGTTCCGACGCTGCTGATGGGGCTCGTGTTCGTCGTGCTCGGCCTTGCGCGGCCGGACGCGTTCGATCGGACCATGATGCCCGCGCTTCAGAGCCCGTGGTTGATCCCGCACGTGATCGTCTACATGGCCGGCTATGCTGTGATGGGGCTTGCCGCCGCGCTGGCGTTGTGGGAACTGGGAAGTGCGACGCGCCGGCGTGAACCGGTGGCAGTCACTGCTGTCCGGGCGCCGCTGCTGCTCGTGCGGGTCGGGGTTCCCTTGCTCACGATCGGAATGGCGCTGGGCGCGGTCTGGGCGCAGGTTGCGTGGGGCGACTACTGGACGTGGGACCCCAAGGAGGCGTGGGCGTTCATCTCCTGGGCGGCCTACCTGCTCATCCTGCACTCGGCCGCGCGTGGACGGACGTCGCCGAAGAGGATGCTCGTCCTCATCGCGCTCGCCGCGGCCGGTATTCTCGTCACCTGGTTTCTCGTCAACGTCCTGCCGTCGGCAGTTTCCAGCGTCCACACGTACACACGCTGAATCGGCGTCAGGCGGGATCTGCTTCGTCCGGCCGGTTGTGGTCCCGGCGACGGTGAACGATGAGGTGGGCGATAACGTCGGCAGCGGTCTTGAGGCCCTGAAAGATGCCCAGCGTCAGACCCGGATGATAGCCGACGAAGCCGCCGAAGATGATGGCGAGGTGCATCGGTACGATGCGAGCGTAGGGAGCGAACATCACCTTGCCGATGTTGCGGCCCCGGGTTTCGGCGTTCCAGTGCAGCGCAAGTGCCGCAAGGTCGGTTCCGGCAAACAGCGCCGCACCGTACAGGACAAACGGCACGTCCACGTCTACCCGTCCCCGGGTCATCGCGCCAAGGATGAATGCAAGGTAGACGACATGGAAGAACCCGTAGTGGAACGCAAAGAAGCCGGCGACCTTCATCTTCGTACCGGCAGACGGTGACAACGGCCCGCCCATCCGGAAGTCCTCGGTCGAATAGTCGCGGAGGGCGAGGATGCGCAGCACATTGACCATCCCGATGGTGACGCTTTGGGCCCAGTAAATCATCATCACTGTCTGCAGGCTGAGATGCTCGTGGGCAGCCCACCATATTGCCAGTGCGTTCGAAACGAGCAGCGGCAGCAGCGACAGGTCGCGCAGGTCTAGTCTCTTGAACACCTGCCCGACATCGATCGGCCGTTTCTCTCTACTCGATGGCATCAGTCATCACCGTCGCTCCCACCAGCACCGTCGCGCGCCGAATCCGCGCACCTCGACCGAGTCCGGTATGAAGCCGGCAGCGGTCAGTGGCCCTTCGTCCAGTGGTTGGCACAGGGGGTTGTTCTCGACGAGAAGTACGTTGATGGCGACGCGGGTCAGCTCCCGGGTGACCGGCTCGCAGTTTGCGGCCTGCAAGTGCGGTGATGAGCCGACGATTGCGAGGTCAACCGAGCTGTCGGGTAGGGGGATCTCCAGAGGCCTGGGGCTTGTGGCTTGCGGCTTGGGGCTGACCAGGCGGAAGCGGCGAACTTTCTCAAGCGCGGCCTTGGCTTCGGTGTACCGGCCGATGGTCTCGTCCGGTTCAAAGACGTAGGCACCGGCGGACTTGCGGCAGCGACACATCGTGACTGTCGTACCGTCTCCGGCCAGCAGGAATCGGGTCTGCCAGAGCTTGAACCGCCTGGCGACAATCCAGAAATCCCAGTCGTGCCAGGGCAGCGCGTCGTACAAGGGGGGAGCCTTGGCACGGAGGAGGTCATACGCGAAGGCGTGGACGAGGCGCGACTGGGCAGCACGGATGTCAGCCAAAGCGGCGGGAGATTGCAGATTGCGGATTGCAGATTGCAGATTGGCGGAACGACGGAAATGGAGTTGTACCGTTGGCGCGTTGTTGGTGGCCAGCGCCCAGTCAGCGATCAGGTCACTAGTCCAATGTCCAGCGTCCAGAGTCTCTGGTTTCAAGAGCAGCAAGTCGTCGAAGCAGAGATGCCCGAGCCGCACGAGCCCCGCGCGGGCGTCGGACTGCGCGCCGGGTTCGGCGCGGCCTGGCATTGGCTGCTACTTCTTCTCGACCAGTTCTCTGATTCTCGGGAGCGCCTTGGCTATGTTCTCGACGGAATTGGCATAGCTGAAGCGCAGGAAACCATCGCCGTACTTGCCGAAGCAGGTGCCGGCCAGGCAAGCCACGCCCTTCTCGTCAAGAATCCGGCGGGCAAGGACTTCGCAGTCGATACCGGTGCCCTCGACGTTCGGGAACGCGTAGAACGCGCCTTGCGGAAGCTTGCAGCGGAATCCGGGTATCTCGGACAGACCCTTGACGATGAAATCTCGCCTCTTCTTGAACTCGCCGAGCATCTGGTCGATCTCCGTGCGCGGGCCAGTCAGGGCCTCGATGCAGGCGCGCTGGCTGAAGGTTGAGGTGCAGGAGTTCATGTTGGTCTGGATGCGCGCCAGCTTCTCGGCCATCTGCACCGGCATGATCCCGTAGCCGACGCGCCAGCCCGTCATCGCGAAGGTTTTGGAGAAGCCATCGAGGATTATCAGCCGCTCGTGGATTTCGGGGAACTGGCTGATGGACTCGAACCTCCCCTCATACAGGATCTCGGCGTAGATTTCGTCGGCCAGTATCCAGACATTGTGCTTCAGCGCAGTGTCAGCGATGAGGCGCAGGTCTTCCCGCGTCAGCACGCCGCCGGTCGGGTTCTGGGGGGAGTTGATGACAATGAGCTTGGTGCGCGGGTTCACCTTCGTTGCCAGTTCTTCGGCATCTAGTCGGAAGTCATGTTCTTCGTGCAGACGGATGGGCACGGGCGTGCCGCCCATGTAGCCAATGAGCGATTCGTAGATGGGAAAACCGGGATTGGGATAGATGACCTCGTCGTCTTCTTCCACCAGGGCCATGATGGCAAAGGCCATGACCGGCTTGCCGCCCGGGGTGATGACCACCTGGTCCGGATTGATGTGTACGCCGCGGAGAGCGCCTGCGTATTTGGCGACCGCGGCGCGGAGTTCCGGCAGACCGGCTGACGGGCCGTAGTGGGTGTAGCCTTCGTCAATGGCCTTCTTTGCCGCTTCGCGGATGTGCTTGGGCGTGTCGAAATCAGGCTCGCCGATTTCGAGGTGTACCACGTCCATCTTGCATTCGAGGGCCTTGGCGCGACAGAGGCAGTCGAAAGCGGTCTCCGTTCCGAGCCGGCTCATTCGGTCAGCGAGT
The DNA here is from genome assembly GCA_016867815.1 of candidate division WOR-3 bacterium. Taxonomy (NCBI): domain Bacteria; kingdom Pseudomonadati; phylum Caldifarciminota; species Caldifarciminota bacterium. Next base: position 82,095 of record VGIR01000002.1, read on the forward strand.
CTCATCTTGTTCTCCTGCTACTCGGCCGCGGGCTTGGCTTTCTTCGCCACAGGCTTCTTCGGTGGGGCGGGCTTCTTTGCCACCGGTTTTGGCGCGGCCTTGGGTTTGGCTTTGGGGGCGTGCACAAAGTCGTGCAGTTCCTTGGCTTTGGCCGCGACATGCTCTCCGGAGACCTCGAACTCCCACATCAGTTCCCAGGGCTGGCCCGATTCGCCGAATCGATCCTTGACGCCGATGGCGCCGAATGCGACCGGGTGGCCGTAGAGCTCGGGAGCCACATGCAGTGCGTGCGACACCCAGTTGGCGAGGCCGCCGACCTGGTGCTCCTCGGCGGTCACGACGATACCGGTTTCGAGTGCGGCCTGCACGAGCGCCGGGGGATTGAAAGGCTTGAGTGTGTGCATGTTGATAACGCGGGTCTCGAGGCCGAAGTCCTCCTTGAGAATCCAGGCTGCGCGCAGCGCCTCGGGCACCATCGGACCGCAGGCGACGATGGTCAGGTTCTCGTTCTCGCTCGCGTAATCGGTGGCGAGTTTGACCTCGAATGCGTCGATGAAGTTCGGCTTCTCGCCCCGGTAGCGATAGACATTGGGAACGCCCCAAACGTAGGGAGTATCGGTACGGGTGATGACCGGTGTGGCCTCGCGGGCGAAGCGAAGATACTTCGGCCCTTTGAGGTGCAGCAGCATCTGTTCTGTCGCCCGCCTGGTCTCCAGCGCGTCGCACGGAACCCCTACCTGCATGTTGGGCAGTCCGCAAATCTGGAACAGGTCCTCGAGTGCCTGGTGGGTCGCACCATCCGGTCCGACCGAGACTCCGCCGTGCGCGCCGACAATCAGGACGTCGAAGTTACCGTAGCAGATGGTGGTGCGTATCTGGTCGAGGTTGCGGCCGGCAGCGAACACGCCGTACGTGCCGAATACAGGCAGTTTCCCTTCTCTGGCGAGGCCGCCCGCGAACGCAGTCCCGGACTGCTCGGCTATGCCGACCGAAATCCAACGGTCACAGCGCTCCGCGTCACACTCGAAGAACCTGGAGATGGCAATCGAACCGGATATGTCCGCGCCGATTGCCACAGTGCGCTTGTCGGCGCCTGCCTCGGCCAGGGCGTCACCGAAGCCGACTCGGGTCGACTTCATTTCGACCTTCATCGTCGCCTGCCGGTTCCAGAAGTAGTCCTTGCCGAACTTGGGCACCTTGGCCATCAGTCGGGCCGTGACGTCATTCTGATAGTCAGCGGCCTTCTTGAGCAGCTTGTCGTAGTCGATGCGGAAATCGAGGCTGAGTTGCTTCAGGGCCTCCACCAGTTGCTGTTTGTTGGGTGCCTTGCCGTGCCAGCCGGCCTGGTTTTCCATGAATTCGACACCCTTGCCCTTGGTCGTGTTGGCGACGATGACCGTCGGCTGGCCCTTTGTCAGGGCGGCCTTCTCAAATGCTTTGAGGATCTGCTGCATGTTGTGGCCGTCGATCTCGATGACGTTCCACCCGAAAGCGCGGTACTTGTCGGTGATCGGCTCGATATTCATCACATCTTTGACCAACCCGTCAATCTGGAGTCGGTTCCGGTCAATGATGCAGCAGAGGTTGTCGAGGCCCCACGCGGCGGCTTCCATCACGGCTTCCCACACTTGCCCTTCCTGGTGCTCGCCGTCGCCGGTTATGCAGTACACCCGGTAGTTCTTCTTGTCCATCCGTCCGGCCCGGGCAATACCATTGGCAACTGACAGTCCTTGGCCGAGCGAGCCGGAGGAAACCTCGACGCCCGGCAGCTTGAGCCAGTGGGGGTGACCCTGGAATGGAGAGTAGAGCTTCCGCAGCAGGACCACGTCCTCAATCGGGAAGTAACCGGATATGCCCAGGCCTAGGTAGAGCGATGGAGCCTTGTGCCCGGCGGACCAGACAACCCGGTCCCGGTCCGGCCAGTCGGGATTCTTCGGGTCGTGCCGCGCCACGGCCAGGTAGAGCGCCGCGGTGATATCCATGATCGAGAGCGTGCCGCCGGCGTGTCCGGACCCGGCCGCGCAGAGGGCAACCAGGTCATACCCGCGCATCATGTTGGCGGACTGTACCAGCTCGCCCATGCCTGCGGTCTTGCCGTGGGTGCCGGCTTTGGAGTCAACTATTGGCATCGTTCCTCCGTTTCTCTAGAGCTTGGGTATTTTCTGGTAGTCGTCGTAGAACTTCTTGATGCCGGCATCCGTGAGCGGGTGTTTGGCCATCTTCACAAGGATGTCGTAGGGGATAGTCGCGATGTGGCAGCCGACACGGATTGAGTCGATGACATGCAGGGGGTGGCGGATGCTGGCCGAAATCACCTCGGTGTCGAACCCGTAGTCGTCAATCATCCCGACGATGTCCTCGATCAGGGCCATCCCGTCATGCGAGATGTCATCGAGCCGGCCGACGAACGGCGATACGAACGTCGCCCCGGCGCGAGAGGCGAGCAGGGCCTGGTTCGTCGAGAAGACGAGCGTGACATTGGTCTTGATGTCACGTTCGGACAGACCGCGCACCGCTTTCAGCCCCTCGATTGTCATCGGTATCTTGATGGTCACCTTGGACTGGTCGAGCTTCGCCCAGTCCTCGCCTTCCTTGATCATCCCGGCCGCGTCGGTCGACACGGCTTCGACCGAAACCGGGCCGTCGACCGCGCTCAAGATGTCCTGCACGCACTCGCGGAATGGCCGTCCGGTCTTGCAGACGAGGGATGGATTGGTAGTGACGCCGTCGAGGATGCCCCAACCGGCGACTTCGCGGATTTCCTTGATGTCAGCAGAGTCGATGAAGATCTTCAAGTTCGTCTCCAGTCAGGCATTATGCATAATGCACCATGCCGAGAATACGTTGAACGTTAGCCGAGAATGACTGATGAATTGGCAATAGCGGCCTCTGCGGATTGCCAGTATAACGAACCCCGGGCGGTCAGGCAAGAGGAAGATTCGATTCCGGACGGAGGGGCGCCCGGCAGGGTCCGGGCAAGTGCGGCTTGACTTGTCTGACAGTGTGAGAATAATTGAGTCAATCCGTGAAGCACGTTTTCCGCCCAAGAGGAGGCCTGAATGGCTGATGCGAATGCTGCCCCGGCTACGGGTGTGCCGAGCAAGAGCAAGATACTACGGAGAGCACTAAATGTTTGACAGCTTGAGGTCATGTTGCCGCATATCGGACGTGCTCTTCCGCAAAGTAACTCCTGACCACTTCTGGCTGGCGTTGCCGGCTGCGTAGGTAGGATCGGGCC
>VGIR01000003.1 GCA_016867815.1 candidate division WOR-3 bacterium
GAAGCGCTGGCGCCCTGGCGAGATGCGCTGGCGCTGGTGTGTAGCTGGGCTGCTACATGCCGAGCAGCACTTCCGGTGCGTAGATGGCTACCGGCACATCCCCGCATTGCTGAGTGCACTGGAACGGTCCGCGTCACCGAAAGAAATTGACGCAACAGAGAGAGTTGCCTAAAGTGATGTGGGAGCCGCTAGGAATTTCAACTAACCGAGGGACATGCTCTGCAACCGTAGCACGTCCAACGCGCAACTGCGTCTTGCACCATCAGACGTAGCGATTCGCCCGAGTAGCCACGGCAGAGCTTGTCCACGTGCAGGCCGAAGTTGCGGTAGAGCACGTACTGGATGAGCGAGACGCTGCGTTCGTTGAGGATATGGCGGATCTGTTCGGCGCGGAGTTCGGCCCGTTCGATGGCTTTGCGGTGTTGATTGACGGCTTCACTTACGCGGCGGACGAGTGTGGCGTTTGACTTGCCGAAGTGAGTACATATGCTTCTGCATCATGGTTGACAATGCAATTGAGGTCCGCGACCTGACCAAGGCGTTCCGCGACGTAGTTGCGGTCGCAGGGATCAGTTTCGAGGTGAAGCGAGGCGAGGTGTTCAGCCTGCTCGGACCGAACGGCGCGGGCAAGAGCACCGCGATTTCCATCATCTCGGGGCTGCTTGCGCCCGACTCGGGCGATGCCCTGGTGATGGGTCACTCCATTCTCAAGGAGAGCATGGCCGCACGAAGAAACCTGGGCGTGGTGCCGCAGGAGATTGCCTTGTACAACGACATGTCGGCGCGAGAGAATCTCTTGTTCTGGGGGCGTATGTACGGGCTCTCCGGTAAGGACCTTGCGCGTCGGACGGACGAGATGCTGGAGGCGGTCGGGCTGGTTGAGCGGCAGAAGGGGCGCGTCGGGACGTACTCGGGAGGCATGAAGCGCCGCGTGAACATCGCGGCGGCGCTGCTGCACACGCCGCAGGTGGTGATTATGGACGAGCCCACGGTCGGCATCGACCCGCAGAGCCGTCGCCACATCCTCGACCATGTGAAGGAGCTGAACCGGCAGGGGATGAGCGTTCTCTACACCACGCACTATATGGAGGAGGCGGAGGAGCTGTCGAACCGCATCGCCATCATGGACCATGGCAAGGTCATTGCCTGCGGCACGCGTGACGAGCTGGTCCGCCGGGTCGGGGAGCAGGCGCGGATCGAACTCGCGGTGACCGGTGAACCGGGCAGCGCGGCAGAGGTGGCGCGCACGGTCGCGGGCGTCAGCAAGGCGACGGTCGAGCAGGGGCGGGTAGCCGTGCTGGCCGCGGACGCTGACGCGGTGGTGCCGCGGCTGTTCGAGCGGGCCGCGCAGGCGGGTTTCCACATCAGTTCCGTGGACATCAGGGAACCGAACCTCGAGACTGTCTTCCTGTCGCTGACCGGCCGGGCGCTGCGAGACTGAGTCCGGAGTTGAAAACCACTGATAAACACTGATGCACACGGATACGGAACAGCCGTCGGGTTCGGTTCCGGCACTCAATCTGTGTTCATCTGTGTCCATCCGTGGTTGCTCATGTGGCGGCCCTTCTTGACCCATGACTGAGATCCACATCGCCGGGAAGGACCTGCGCGGGTCGCTGCGCAGCCGGTTCTTCATCGGGGTGGCCGTGTTGGTGCCTCTGCTGGTTACATCGCTCTTCTTCTTTGCCTTCGGCGGCCGGGTGAGCGAGGTGGGGAAGGGGCCGGGCATGGCGCCGGTGCGCGTCGTGGTGGTCAACGAAGACGCCGGCGGCCTTCAGCTCGGCCGATTGGTCGTGAGCGCTCTTTCTAGCCCGCAACTGCGGGAGATCCTGAGTTGTGCCGAACTCAGCGATACGGCAATGGCGCGGCATGCGCTCTCGCGGAGGCAGGCAGACCTGGCGGTCATCATTCCGGCCGGGTTCAGTTCAGCCGTGACCGACAGCGCGGGCCGGGCCGAGGTGCTGCTGCTCTGCGACCCGGTGAGGACTGTGGGCCCGTCGATAGTGCAGGGCGTGCTGCAGCGGGTGCTCGACGGTATGTCTGGAACCAGGATTCTCCTCAACACCTACAGGATTGCGGTGAAGGAGGCGGGCGTGACGCCGGACAGCCGCGTGGTCGCCGGGTTGGTACAGCAGTACCGGGCGGCGGCTGAGGTCGGGGCAGCGGCGCTATCGGTGCGCGCGCCCGGAGCGGGAGAGGACATCTCGGCAATGTTCCGGCGGATGATGGCGGGCATCTTCGCGGGACTGATGGTCTTCTTCGCTTTCTATACCGGCGCATACACGGCGCTGTCGCTGGTGCGCGAGCACGAAGAGGGCACATTGGCGCGGTTGTTCACAACTCCGGCCGGACGGGCCCGGATACTGGGCGGCAAGATGCTTTCAGTGGTGGCAACGGTTGGAGTACAGGCGACTCTACTCATCCTGGCCTCGACCTTTCTCTTCGGCCTGCGCTGGGGACAGCCTGGCAGTTCCGCGCTTGCGCTCGTGGGCACGGTGGCAGCGACGTCGGGGTTCGGCGTGATGCTGGCGTCGTTCATCAAGACGACGCGCCAGGGCGGACCGGTGCTCGGCGGCGGCCTCTCCGTTGCCGGGATGCTCGGCGGCCTTTTCACCCAGGCAGTGCCCAGCATGCCGGCCGCGTTCAACAAGGTCGCCCTGGCCCTGCCCCAGGGCTGGGTGATTCGCGGCTGGAACCTGGCAATCGCGGGGCGTCCGCCCGCAGACCTGCTGGTGCCGTTCGGAGTGATGCTCGCCTGGGGCGCGGTCTGCTTTGCAGTCGGCGCGCTGGTCTTCCGGCGCAGGTTTGCCTGAGCGATGAGACCGACGCTGGCGATTGCGGCCAAGGACCTGAAGCAGATTCTGCTCGACCGGCGCTCGGCCATCTTCCTGGTGTTGATGCCGGTAGTATTCACCGCCTTCCTCGGCATCGCCTTCCGCTGGCCCGGTCACGAAGACCCGCGACCCGAAGTCGGCGTCTGCGACCTCGATTCGACCGAACTGAGCGGGCTGGTGACCAGCCAGCTTGAGTCGGGTGGCCTGGTCCAGGTTGAGGAGCTCGGCCGCGCTGCCGCGAGCAAGGTTGACGACCTGATTCGACGCGGCCGCTACGACCTGGTGCTCGTGGTGCGCGCCGGGTACGCGGAGAGCGCGGCCGCAGGCCCGGCGCTGGAAGCCGTGTGCGACCGGAGCGAACCGAAGGCGCAGGCGGCTTTGCAGGCGGTCGAGGCGGTCGCCGCCCGGCTGGCCGTCTCTGCGCGCGTCGGGAAACTGGTGGCGGGTCAGGTCGGCGCGGGCGCGAGCGCAGAAGAGATGGCGGTGCGGGCAAGTGCCGGCTGGCAGGAGCCGGCGTTCGCGATTCGGCGCGAGGCCTTCGGGCCGGCCCCGGCAAAGCGGCGAGCGGTGCCCAGGGGGTTTGCCCAGTCGTCGCCCGGCACCCTGGTCCAGTTCGCCATCTTCGGGATGATGACTGCCTCCCTGCTGCTGGTGCTGGAGCGGCGCAGCCGGACCCTGGGCCGGATGCTCTCGGCACCGGTTTCGCGTTTCCAGGTGATAGCCGGGCACGTGCTGGCGATGTTCACGGTGACGTTCCTGCAAGGGATCCTGCTCATCGGGCTGGGGCAGTTCGCGTTCAAGGTTGACTACCTGAGCGCGCCGGCCGGGGTGCTGGTGGTGCTGGCGGCGCTCTCGCTCTGGGTGGCGAGCCTGGGGCTCTGCATCGGCGTGATTGCCAGGACCCAGGAGCAGGTGAGCATGTTTTCGATGCTGGCGATGTTCCTGTTCGCGGCCGGCGGCGGGGCGTGGTTTCCGCTGGAGATTACCGGGCGCGTCTTCTCGTTCGTCGGCCATCTGCTGCCGAGCGCCTGGGCGATGGATGGGTTCCAGAACGTCGTGCTGCGGGGGCAGGGATTCGGCTCGGCCCTGGTCCCGGCCCTGGTCATCACCGGATACGCCGCGCTCTTCTTTACGGTCGCGGTCTGGCGCTTCCGGGCAGAGTAAGAGACTTAACACCAAGACACCAAGGCACCAAGGTCCGGACTCGGGAAGGCTGCCAGGTAGGTCAGAGTAGCCCGAGCGCAAGCGCACGCTCAAGCACCTGCCAGCCACAAGCCACAAGCCACAAGCCTCAAGCCGAAAGAGAGAGCGGGAGCTTTCGCTCCCGCAATCCAAAGGCCGCGTCCCGAGATCAGCCGCTGGCGCGGACGTGGAAGATGTCGCCGTCGTTCACGATCTCATCTTTGCCGGCGAGCCGGACAAGGTTCTGGGCGTTCGCCCGCTTCATGCAGCCGACGGCCATGAACGTCTTGTGCGGTATCACTTCGGCACGGACGAAAGTCTCGGCCAGGCGGGTGTGAATGGCTCCGGCCGCATCGCGGGCGCAGGTGTTGCGCCGGATGGTCCATGCCTTCACTTCGTCTTCTCCGACGGTCAGGAATGATATCAGGCCGACGTGCTCGTAGACTACCCGTGACAGGCGTTGGATGCCGCTTTCGGTGAAGCCGTATTCGCGCAGGAAGAGTTCGCGGTCAGTCTCGTCGAACTGGCTGATGTCCGACTCGATCTTGCCCGACAGCTCGATGTAGGCGAATCCGTTTGCCGAGCACTGCTCTTTGACGCAGGCCTGGTCAGGATAGGACTTGGCGCTGAGCTGGTGTTCGTCGGTATTGACCGCGACGATGATTGGCTTGGCGGTGAACAGGCAGTAGGTGCCGAGGGTCTTGGACTCGGCCGGAGTCAACTCCTGGCGGCTGACTGGTTGCTCGTCCTCCAACTGCTCGCGGACTGCGGTCAGGAGCTTGCGTTCCTTCTGCTCCTCGTCGCTGAGCTTGTGGCGTTTCCGCTCCGTTTCGGCGATCCGCTCGAGCCGATTTTCGACTACCGCGAGGTCGCGCAGCAGCAGTTCGGTGCGGATGGTGTCGAGCTGGGCAGCCGGCGTGTCGCATTTGGCCGGCCAGGCGACCGCGGGATTGACAAAGGCGCGGACCACGCAGAGCAGGGCGTCCGAGTTCTGGATGAACTGCATCACCCGGCTCTTCTCGCCGCGGGTCGCTTCCAGGTCGAAGCCGGGCATGTCGGTGAACGTGAGGCTGGCCTGGGTGACCTTCTTCGGGTTGAAGATGGACGCAAGCTCGTCCACGCGCGGGTCGTGGACCAGCGCTGTGCCGGTCACGCCGTCCTTACGCCGCGTCGCCGGATCGAGTTGCATGCCGGTGAGGAGTGAGAAGAGAGTCGTCTTCCCGCTCGCCGACAAGCCGAATACGCCAATCACCATCTGGAGGGTCTCGCTTTCCTGGGTACGGTTTTGCCTTTGCAGACTACTGCCCGCCGGGTCCGGTTCCAGTCACGGGCGCAGGCAGAGCGCGGGAAGTATAGCAGAAAGTAGGAAGTGGTCAAGAGGTCGAGAGGTCGAGGGATAGAGGGAGAGAGGGATAGAGGGATAGAGGGATAGAGGGATAGAGTGTTCGGACCCTTGGTTCTCTTCGTGATTTCGTGCTTTCGTGGCAGACTGGTCTGGGTTCTCCCGGTGCCTTGGTGTCTTGGTGGTTGAGTCGGCATGAGGGATCAAGGGATAGAGGGATCGAGGGAGAGAGGGACAAAGGGATAGAGGGACAAAGGGATGGAGGGATAGAGGGATCGCTGGGAAGGGTTCCAGGGTTCGAGGGGTCCAGTGGCCGACCCAGCCGGAGGTCGTGGACCGGACATGCAGCCGGGTAACGATCCGTCGTTCATCGTTCTTGACCCCAGCGGTCCCTGTCGGACAGTGCGTTCATCGTCACTTCTGACTTCTGCATTCTGGTCTCTGACTTCTGACTTCGTCCCTTCCTGGGAGCGTGTCTTTGTGGTTACTCCTCTTCCGGTTCTTGGTCCCGGACGATTTCTTGACCGGTGAGCAAACGCGGCTAGACTGGCGCCATGCAGCGTACCTTAGCGGCAGACATCGCCAAGCACATCGGTGAAGAAGTCAAGCTCGTCGGCTGGCTGTTTCAGGTCCGCGAGCTGGGCTCCATCTCTTTCGTCGTGGTTCGAGACCGTACCGGCACCGCGCAGGCGGTGATTCTCGAACCCGCCAAGCACGACCTTTCGCAACTGAAGCGCGAGAGCCTGGTCGAGGTGTACGGCACGGTGAAGGCCGAGCCGCAGGCGAAGCGCGGGGCCGAACTCCTGTTCAAGGAAGTCAGAGTGCTGGCCGAGCCGGTGGCAGAGCTGCCGTTCGAGGTGAACCGCTCCAAGAAGAAGCTGAACCTGAAGATCGACTCGGTGCTCGACCACCGGGCGTTCAGCCTGCGCAACCCGGAGATAGCGGCGCCGTTCAGGGTGCAGGGAGAGATCGTCCGGACCTTTTCCGACTACTTACGCGGTCTGGGGTTCACCGAGGTGCACACGTCCAAGATCGTGTCGGCCGGGACCGAAGGCGGGACCGCGCTCTTTCCCATCAAGTACTTCGAGCAGACGGCCTTCCTGGCCCAGAGCCCGCAGTTCTACAAGCAGATGCTGGTGGGCGCCGGGTTCGAGCGGGTGTTCGAAGTCGGCTTCGTCTACCGGGCTGAGGACCACGCGACCTCGCGCCACATCAATGAGTACCTGTCGCTCGACTTCGAGATGGGATTCATCGATTCGTACACCGACGTGATTGACGTGGAACGCGGCTTCCTGAGGAAGATGGTCGAGAACATCGGCATGGCCTGCGCGGACGAGATGGCCTTGCTCAAGGCCGAGTTGCCGAAGACAGGCGACATTCCCGAGATTCGACTCAAGGACGCGCTCGCGATCCTGGCGAAGGACTACAAGCGGGACACCAAGGACATGGTCGACCTCGACCCGGAGGGCGAGCGGCAGATATGCGATTACGCCCTGAAGACGCATGGCAGCGAGTTCGTCTTCATCAGCCGCTACCCGCGCAAGGCGCGGCCGTTCTACACCATGCCCGACCCGGATGACGAGGAATCCACGCTCGGCTTCGACTGCCTGTTCCGGGGCCTTGAGGTGACGACCGGGAGCCAGCGCATCCACGACTACAACATGTTGGTGGAGAGTATCAAGCGTATCGGCGGAAACCCGGACAGCTTCAACTTCTACCTGGAGATATTCAGGTACGCGATGCCGCCGCACGGCGGGCTGGCCATCGGCGCGGAGCGGCTGACCCAGCAGATTCTGAACCTCGGCAACGTGCGCGAGGCAAGCTTCTTCCCGCGCGACCGGTTCCGGCTCACGCCGTAGCCGCGTTTCACGCACAACGCACGATACATCACTCCGGAGCGGCTGGGTCGGATTTCGGCGTCAGGCTTCAGGCGTGAGGCTCCTGCCGCCCGCGCCTGTTTGACTCTGTTCGGAGGGCCGTCTAGAATTGTAGAGTGACAGGAGAATGCCAGTACCAGGAGAATAGTGTGATGAAGATCTCAGCAGGGCTGATGGCCCTTTTTGTCTTGGCCGTGGCGATGCCGATGCCGGATGCCGGAGCGACTCCGCCCAACGCCGTCCCGTTCGCAACCGCGCGCCAGGTCGCGCTTAACCGGGCGGCGATCGAGTACCCGGGCGCCCGGCTCGGCACCGTTGTCCCATACGTCGATGAGGACGGGAACGCTGTCGCCTGGATGTTCCACTTCCGGGTTGACGGGAAGGAGTTCCCGAGATACGAACAGGTCGCGGCCGACGTCCAGGCCGAGCGGCAGACCCTGACCGTGAACACCGATCTGTCACGCTGGCGATCGCAGTACAGCCACATTCTCGTGTCGGCGCGCCGCGACCGGGCACCGGTAATCCGCTTCGGCTACGGCACTTCCGAGTACTACGCGCTGGCATCCAGGGCGCAGTCGCGGGCAAGGCAGATGCTCGGACCTGATGCCGGATTGACGCGCATCTACTATGTCAGTCCCACCACCTATCTCGAGTTCACCAACCGGGCGGGCAAGACGGCCGTGTTTAGCCAGCACTTCGAGCGGACTTGGGATTCGCGTGAGGAGTTCGCCGGTTACGTGACGGAGGCGCGGGCGCAGCTCCGGCAGCAATACCCGGGCGAGGATGCCGCGGCCGCCAAGCACCATAGCGCACTCTGGGACCGGGCGCTCGACGGCAAACTGGGCAGGTTCAGCGAGGTATTCGTGCCGAACATCGGGCTCGCCCCTTTCTATGACTGGAGCTACGGGTGCACGCCGACCTCGGGCGCGATGGTCTGCGGCTACGTGGACCGGGTTCAGAAGTCGGGCCGGCTGGTAGATTGGTACGTCCAACGCTACGACGGGGTCGAGGGAGAGAGCGACTGGCAAATCCCCAACGTGCAGCGGGAATGCGCCATCGAGATGAACACCGACACGACGTTCGGCGGTACAAGTATCCTCTTCATTGCCAACGGTCTTCTCCAGGTCGGGTACAACAACGACTACAACGGCTGGGCAGTGACGAACGTCACGGGCCGGACCAGCAACGACTGGGCCTGGTCTACTATCACCTCGCAGATCAACGCCGGCCACGCGATGATCTGGTCACCCCTGTGGGAGGCACATTCGCTGGCCTGCTTCGGGTACCGCACCGAGGACAAGTACGTGTACGTCCACAATACCTGGTGGATGCCGGCTGAGTGGTGGGCGCATTCGGGCAGCGACGTATCTCATGTTGCTGCCGTCACCCCCGACGCCGGAGATGCACGCAACATCCGGCTGACCTATCCGCTGGGTGATACGTTCTACAATTCGACCGGCCGCGGCGAGGTGCTATACGTCGGCGATACCGTACGCATCACCTGGGAGAGCGGCACGCCGGGCACGAGCGTCGATATCGATGTCTCGACCGATGGCGGGGCGACCTGGCAGGTCGCGGCCGCCGATGTGGCCGACAGCGGCGCATATCACTGGTACATACCGCCCTCCATTCCCACCTGCGATTCGGTCCGGCTGCGGGTAGGTCAGTACAGTGGGTCGACTCTGACCTCGGCCGACGGCACGTTCGGTTGTTTCCACGTGCTGAAGGAGCCGGTGCCGCCGCCGCAGATTGCCCCGCCCAACGGGTTGCCGATACCCTCGGACAACCTCCCGGTTGTACTTGAGGTCGACTCGGTCCGGGCGGCCTGTGACAGCATTCACTTCAAGCTGGTGCAGGGACTCGACACCCTGCTGGAGCAGAACGGCACCACGGCTCATTTCCTATTGCCCGATTCCATCCTCAAGTTGAACAAGATCTACAAGTGGATAGTGCGGGGGCGGAACCAGTGGGGATGGGGCAAGTGGGGCACGCCGTGGTCGTTCCGCGTTGTGGCAGCCGGCGCTCAGGAAGAGAAGCCGTCCGCCGTTCTGCCTGTGTTCTTGGTGCCGGCAGTGAGTCGGTTGGGCGCCGGCAGCGTCCAGTTCGACGTGCGCATGGCAGCGCCGGGCAGCAAGTTGATTGTGTATGACGCATTCGGTAGCCTCATCCGCGAACTCGTGGTGGCGCAACCGAGTCGGCTGGCCTGGGACATGACCGATGCGAGCGGCCGGAAGCTGGCGGCCGGGCTCTACTTCGCCCGCCTTGCCGGTGGCGCGAACCAGCCGAGCGCGAAGCTGGTCCTCCTCGACTGAGATAGTCCGACGCTAAGAAACTAAGGGTCCGGATTCCGGACCCTCTTGCTTGTGGCCTTTTGCCTCCGTGGCCAGCCCCTTCTGGTTCCGGCGCGCGGGTGGGCTCGGCCAGGAGAGGAGTTAGTCGACGGGTTCTGGAGCTGGGACTATCGTCGGTCTCGGGTGACGGAAGGCCGGCAGGGCAATCAGGGCGCCCACGAGCACGATACCCGCGCCGAAGAAGAACGGCAGGTTGATGTGCAGACCGTATAGCCAGCCGGCCAGCACCGGGCCGACTATCCTGCCGAGCGAGTCGAAGGAACTGACCACGCCCATCGTCGCGCCCTGCCCGGCATCGGTCTGCTTCGACACGGCAGAACTGAGCCCGGGTCGGACCAACGAACCACCGGCCATGTTGAGGGCCACGAACACCGTTAGCGAAACCAGGTTCCATGACTGCGTCAGGAGTATGAAGCCGATGGCGGTGCCGACAAGTCCCGCGAGGATGAGACGGTTCTCACCGTAGCGGTTGATCGCCGGGCCGACAAGCAATCCCTGCATCAGCACCGACACGACGCCGATGACGGTGAAGACCAGCCCCATTTCACGCGGTCCGAACCCGAACCTGTCGAGGGAGAAGTAGGCGAAGATGCCCTCGAGGTTGGCCGCCGCGAAGCTGGTCAGGAAGGCGATGACGAAGTAGATCGCGAGCTCGCTCCTGAGCGCGTTGGCCAGCTCCCGCAGGCGGTGCGGCTTCTTCTCCCGAGTGCCGGTGACACGTCGCTCGCGGGGAAGACTCTCAGGCAGGTATGCCCAGGCCAGGGGAATCAGAAGGGCCACCAGTCCGGCCGCCACGAAGAACGGCGCCTGGAAGCTGTTCGTGAAGTGCGAGACAGACCCGCCGATGGCCGGGCCGAAGATGACGCCCGCACCCATTGCGGCGCCGAATATCCCCATCCCTGCTCCCCGCTCGTGCTCACCGGTTACGTCCGAGATGAACGCCATCGCCGTGGGCAGAACCGCAGACGAAAGGATGCCGCCCAGGACCCGGGAGACAAAGAGCATTGCCACGCTGCTAGCGAAGCCGTTGACGAGGTGCGACAGCATGTAGCCGACGAGGCCGATCATGAGTACCGGTTTGCGGCCGATGCGGTCCGAGACCGTGCCCCAGATCGGGGCGAATATGAATTGGAAGAATGAGAACGTAGCCATAATCATGCCGAGGTGAAGCGACGTCGCTCCCAGGGACTTCGCATACATGGGTAGTACGGGTATGATGATGCCGAACCCCATCATCGCCACGAAGAGGCCGAAGAAGAGTATGGCTACGCTGCGGTTTTTCAATAACATGCGCAAGACGATTAGACGCGCGACACCAGCAGGCCGGTTCGCCAAAGCGTCAGCGCGGTCCGCGGCGATCGACCCGCGGGCCGGAAGTGGTGAGGCGTTTGGATGCGGGGGCCGCCGTTGTCTCTGAGCATGCCCCTCCCCGAAGTCGTGGAGGAGGATAAACGAGAAACCGGGGCAGCAGGGCCGCCCCGGTATGCAGCCTAGGTCTGTGGTCTATTGCTGCGGAGGGACAGGCGGGGGCGCGGGCTGGTAGGCGTCGGTCCGGTCGGCCGGCTCGTTCTTGCGCGCTACCCGGATGATGGCAAAACAGGCAAGCATGGCCAGGCCGATGAATCCGAAGATGAATCCGCCGGTGTAGTCATTGCCCTGTCTGGCCATCTCGCCCGCGAACAGGGCCAGCCCGAAGGCAAAGAGTATAGCTCCGGTGATTAGCAGGCCGTAGTAGTTGCCCTTCTGTTTGCGGGGCGGAGGCGGCATCATTCCCTGTTCTATCATCTTCATCCGTTCTTTGTGCCGCCGGTTCACAACCGCCAGGACAATGGCCAGCAGGGCGATAATCGCCAGTATTGCTGGCGCGAATACCAGCGTGACGACCACAATCCCGGTCGCCGAATCAAGGAAGGCAGATGGGGTCATATCAGGCTCCTCTCACTTACTGATTTCCGTGAGCCGCGCCACCGCACCCACGCTCAATGGACGCGAAGCGCGTACGACGATTTCACTCACGACGTTGAAGGAGCGGTCGGCCGTGCACACTATCTCCGGCATCAGACCGACCGCGCGACGGGCGGTGCTCTTCAGGGCAAAGCCAAGGGCTATCCCGAGCACCAGCACCAGGGCTGGCAGCGCTACCAGCAGGGCTGTCTTGTGGCTGTTTCTGACTTGTGCCATTTCGCCCGTAGGACGTCCGGGCTTGCCAGTTTGTTGCGCCGGGTGTAACATCCGAGGCAGAACGGCGTCTTATGTCGAGACAGATGGAGATCGCATCCGAAGACGTCCTGGTGAGCCGCTCCGCACGGGGCGACGAACAGGCGTTTGGGGTGCTGGTTGAACGCTACAAAGGAATGCTGTACTCAATGTCACGTCGGTTGATGAAGGACCCGGGCAGGGCCGAGGATGCGGCCCAGGAGTCCTTCATCAAGGCGTGGGCCGCCCTGCCCGGTTTCAAGGGTGAATCGAAGTTCTCGTCGTGGCTCTACCGTATATGCTACAACACGTGCATCAGCGAGTTGCGCAAACGCAAGCCCGAGGTCGAACTCGACGAGGCGACGGGCGTGCCGGTTGAGGGGCCGGCGCAGGACTTCCTGAACCGCAACATCCAGGCCACGATCCAGGAAGAGGTTAGCAGGCTGCCGGACGACTATCGTGCCGCCGTGACCCTGTACCATTTCAGCGGCCTTTCCTACGAGGAGATTGCGAAGCTGACCCACAAGCCGATGGGCACGGTAAAAGCCCATATCCACCGGGCCCGGGCGGTGCTCAGGACGCGGCTGGTGGAGCGAATCGGCTGGGACAATTTGAAAGAGGTGATGTGGCAATGAACTGCGTTGAAGTCAGACAGGCGGTCCAGGACTACGTGACCCGCGAACTCAGCATCGAGAACCGGCGGCTGTTCGACGCCCATCTGGTCGAGTGCGGGGAGTGCCAGCGCGAACTGGCGTTGATGACGGCGCTCGTATCCACGCTTGACCATCAGCCGGTGCTCGAGCCACGACCGGGGTTTGGCGAGAAGGTGCTTTCATCGCTGCCGCGGCAGCGGAGTCTCGTTTTGAACCCGTGGTGGTCACTGGCGCTCGCGCCGGTACTGGGCGGCCTGGCGTGGTTGTTTCGGGTTCGGCTTGAGAGGGTGATCCTCGGCCTGGCCGGACAGCTCGGCATCCGGAGCATCAGCCTGCCCGCGCTCACCATGCAGAATGCCGGAATAGTCGCCGCAGCGGTGGTCGGGGTTGGCCTGCTTGTCACTGCTGGTGGTGCCTGGTTCTGCTGGCGCGTCTATCTCCAGGAATAGTCCTTCATCCTCTGAAGAGCGAGCGGGGCGCAGACGCGCCCCGCTTCCTCAAGGACCTTTTCTACTACCTAATCAGGCCAAGCCAATCGCCGAGCAGGAATTGGAGTCGGCCGATGAAGAGCGAGATACGGGCCATCACCGTGTAGCCGAACGATGCGCCGAACCCAACCATGACGAAAATGATGCCGACATAGCTGATCGGCTTGAGCACGCCTTTCCGCTCGGCCGAGAAGAAGAAGTAGGTGATCGTGCAGACGACACCGACGAGGATGATTAGCGCCCAGAGACCTGCCTGCCAGTTGGCGAACGTGGCGCGGGTCACGATTGTCGCCTTGACCTGAGCGATGATGCCGGCCTCAACTGACCGCAGCAGCGACATGCCGGATCCGTAGCCCAGGAAGATGGCAATTGGGATCCGGACCAGCCACGAGATCTTCGGAATGAACCGCGTGAAGTAGAGCGCGCCGACTATGGCGGCCAGTATCAGCCAGAGCTTCTGGCCGTGCCCGACCGGGTCGATCAGGCTGGGCACGAGCACCCGGTGCCAGGTGAAGGTGATGAAGTAGCCGTTGGAGACGCCAACGAAGAGGTGCTCGGCGGCGCGATAGAATGGGTTCTCCTTGTACAGGAAGGAGAAGACGGCCAGGGTCATTATGGCCGCTACCCAGACCCAGGGATCGGTGGCGAGGTTCATGACTTCCTCCTGCGGGTGGCGAAGTACCCGATGTTACCGACGACAATGAAGAGGATGATGGCGATGTGGGCCGCGGTCTGGGAGGACATCGCTTCGGTACCGCGGTTGCGGACGCGCCAGGTCATGCCCAGCCGGTCCATCTTCTCGCGCGTGAGCTGTTCGTACTCGGCCGCGCCGCGCATGCCGGCCAGCATGCCGGTGAACTGGCCGGAGTTGAGGTAGGTGTAGTAGTCGGCTGCCGACACCGCGGTGGTGCCGCAACCGATGCGGAGGCCGAACTGGGTCTGGGCATAGGCGACCCAGGAGATCGGCATCGATGAGCCAGCAACCGAGACGAGGATGCCGACATCGTTGTAGTTCTTGACGTGTCGCGTCATCGGCAGCGATTCGGTTCGCGCACCGTAGTAGTCGACCGGGAAGACGTTGGTTATCCTCTCGCCCATGCCGAGCATCATTGTCAGGAGCGGCGTGGTCCAGCCCCAGAAGATGAAGTCCTCGCCGCTGATCACCGAATCCTCGTGCCTGGTAGCGACCGAGTCGAACTCGCGCTTTACTTCGCGCAGGGCGTCCTCGCCGAGGCCAAGCCCGTAGACCGTGGTCGCCACCAGGCCGACGCGGCGATCGGTGGCGAAGGCGTGGCGCAGGAGCGCCAGGGTCATCGGGTGCAGCTCGGCCTGGGTGTCGGGTGAATAGTCGACCGAGATAATGAGCGCCTTGTCCTCGGGCATCGAGTCGATGTAGCTGAACATCTGCTGCACCGGCGGTGAGGCAACCGGCTTGATCGGGAAGGGCTTGATCAGCGGCACCATCACGACCAGCCAGATGACGAGGTAAATCCACCGCCGGTCGATGCGCTGCAGCCTCTCCCAGAAGCCCTTTCGCCCGGCACTGCCTGACGCCGCCATCACTCACCTCCCCCGAGCCAGCCGCGCTCAATGCCGAGGATGATCTTCAGCGACGTGGCGAGGATGCCCAGGCTGATACCGAAGCCGATGCCGCGCTTGGCCGCAGTGTTCGGCACCGCCAGAATCCACTCGGCGAACGAGGGCAGTTCTCTGACTATCATGCGGGTAAGTGGCACCGCGCCCAGCATCAAGATGAAGGCGGAGACGAGCAGGAGCGTTGCCTCGAGGTTGCGGGCGCGGAAGGCACGATAGGCGGCCGAGGCCATGAAGAAGGCGAGCAAGGCGAACATCGTCGAACCGAGCGGGACGATCAGGCCGGTGAAGAGCGACTGGATGTGGAAGGAGAAGCCGCCGACCTGGGTCGGCAGGAGGCCGGGCCGGGTCGGGTCGATCCCGCCGAACAGGCCGATGATGGCGCTGACGAAGAGGGCGACGACTGTGATCCAGCTGTAGCCCCAGTGTTCAGCCTTGCGCTTGATCTTGATGAAGTGGTGGCGCAGGATCGAGCCGATGCCGAGGACGATGCTGAACGCGCCGATGACGCGGAGGATGTCGTTGCGGAAAACGGCGTCGGTGTCCTGGATTATCGGGTGCGGAATGATGTAGGTGAGTACACCGAATATGCCGGTTACCAGCACGATGATCAGGGGGAGTTTTCGTTTCATCGTTTGCCTCTAGAGGATGTCGGTGATGCGGATGTCTACCGCCAGGGCGAGCAGGGTGCCGCCGAGTATCAGCGCGAGGATGATGAGTTTGTTGTAGTCCTGGCCCTTGATTGCCCCGAGCCGGAGCGGCTCGCGCGAGATGTAGGCCGATGCGGCGTAGAGTTCCTCGCCGATGAGGGTGTAGTCGCAGGCGGTGATGAAGAACGGCAGCTGGCTGACCGCGTCGGTGCCGGCAATCTGCACCGCGCCCGAGATGGCGCCGGTCTCGGCCAGGATCAGGGACTCGGCCCAGAACATGCCGATGAGGAAGTTGGTGGCCGGTTTCTCCCGGAGCATGATACCGTCGACCGCGGCAGCGTAGGCGAACTGCTGGTCGGTGAGGAAGAAGACCGAGTCGGGGTTGAAGGCGTCAGGTCGGCCGACCGAGGCGTAGGACTCTTTGACTACCTCGCGCGCCACCGTGTAGACGATCGGGTCACGATTGGGAACAATGAGCGGTGTTCCGAACTTGGCGGTCTTCTTGGCGACCTCGCCGAGGATATTGAGTGAGGCGATGGTTGCGACATCGTCAATCGTCGACAAACCGGGGACGTAGAGCGTCGGCCGGCCCATTTCGGTGGCGCGGCCGAGCGCTTCCTCGACCGCGTCCAGCCCGGCGATCCGACGGATGAACATCTTGGCCCCACGCCTTGCCTGTTGGAATGTGTAGAGGAAGATCACGAGGATGAGGGCCGTGCCTATGATAGACGGGATTCGGCCGGTGTTGAACCACTGCGGCGCTGCCTTCGCGTAGCCAGATGGTTCGGACTCGCCTTGCAGGGTGTCGGCCTCGGCCAGGACCTTGTAGCGGTACGGCGTGCCGTTCCCGGCCCCCTCGTCGAAGTAGCGCGAGGCGAGCCGGCCAGCCATGCCGATCGTGTCCCATTCGGTAGCGCCTTCGGCCTGGCGGAGCACGCGGTAGTTGATGACGCTGCCATCCGGCGAGCGCGTCCATGTCACGGCGATCTTGCCGCCCGCGTCATTCGGTACGTCACGCGCCGCGACACCGCCGGGCGGGGGGAGCGTGCATAAGAGCAGCGCGACAATGCAGGATAGCGCCAACTTGCCTCCTAGTTGCTGCCGACAGGCGGCAGCGTAAGCGGGCGGTCTGGTTTCATCAGGTCAACGGAGTTGTCTAGCCGACTTCTCAGTCTATGAAAACCGGGGTGTGGGTCAACAGCCGCAGGCTGGCTGCACGCCGGCAGAGCGGTGCCTATTCGGTCCAGCGCCGGCGTTCGCGCTCCATCTGCGCGAGGTAGCGTCGGGTTACGCCGGTTGGGTACTTGCCATTGAAGCAGGCGGTACAGAAACTCGGCACCGCCGAGTTTCCGCGAACGGCGGAGACCAGGCCCTCGTAGGTCTGGTAGACCAGAGCGTCCGCGCCCACGACCTTGCGGATTTGCTCGACGGTCCGGTTCTTGGCTACGAACTCACCGCGAGTCATCATGTCGATTCCATAGACACACGGGCAACGGAGCGGCGGTGCGGTGATTGCCAGGAAGACCTTGCGGGCGCCGGCGTCGCGCACCATCTGCACGATCTCGCGCGAGGTCGTGCCGCGGACGATTGAGTCGTCGACCAGCAAGACATCCTTGCCCTCGACCTGGGACCGGACCGGGTTGAGCTTCTGGCGAACGGACAGTGCACGACGGTCCTGGCCGTGCATGATGAAAGTGCGGGCGATGTAGCGGTTCTTGATCAGGCCCTCGCGCAGGCTGATGCCGAGGACAGAGGCGAGCGAGCTGGCCGCGGCGCGGGCAGTGTCCGGTACCGGGACGATGACGTCGGGCTTGAGCCCCTGGCGTGCGACTTCGAACGCGAGACGCTCGCCGAGCCGCAGCCGGGCCTGGTAGACTTCGATGCCGTCGATGACCGAATCGGGCCGCGCGAAGTACACGAATTCGAAGATGCAGGGCCGCGGCGTTCCGGGCCGCACCTGGTTGCGGTGCACCTTGCCCTTGAAATCCACGAAAATGGCCTCGCCGGGCTTCACGTCGGTGAACCCGTGGAACCCGAGACGGTCGAAGGCGACGCTCTCGGAAGCGAAGGCGAACTCGCCGTCCTGCTGCGAGAAGACCAGCGGCTTGATGCCGAACGGGTCACGGAAGGCGAGCAGTCCGCGCCGGTGGATCAATGCGACGACCGAGAACGCGCCGTGGACCCGATCGAACACGCCGCGCACCGCTTTGAAGACAGCGGTCGGGGTGAAGCGCTTGAGATTCGACTGCTCCAGGCCTTCGGCAAACACGTTCAACAGCGGTTCAACGTCCGAGCAGCTGGTAAGCTGGCGGAAGTCGTCGAACATCAATTCGCGGCGCAGGTCGGAGTAGTTGGTGACGTTGCCGTTGTGGACCATCGCGATGCCAAACGGGTGGTTGACGTAGAAGGGTTGGGCGTCTTCGGCTGAGCCGGGTCCGATGGTAGGATAGCGGGTGTGGCCTATCCCGGCACTGCCGGACAGGCGCGACAGATTCTTGACGTTGAAGACATTCGCTACCGTGCCGTTTCCCTTTTTGAGGTGAAACGTGCCGTCGGAGGTCAGGACGCCGGCCGAGTCCTGGCCCCGGTGCTGAAGCGCCAGCAGACCTTCAACGAGGTCAGCGCCGACTTCGCGCCGGGTCAGAAGACCGAGTACGCCGCACATCAGTATCCATCTTACCCGCTGAAGCGGGCAGAGTCAAAGCGACGCGCGTCTACGTTCCGCGGCCGTCGAAGTCCGGAGTGTAGTCGCGGGAGGCAGAGGAATGGTCCTGCGCAAAGCCCTCTTCGAAGCCGAGATCGTCAAACCGGTGCCGAACGTCGTCGTACTCCTCCTGCGAAATACGGCGGCCCATGCCGGGTAGTTCACCTGCCCGGTGGACCGGGTAGTACTGCGACATCAGGCTGACGCTGGTGCGGGGTCCGAGGTCATCGTGAATCCACTCAAGCAGCAACTTGCTGTCCTCGGCATGGCCGGGGAGCACGAGGTGCCGGATGATTAGTCCTTTCTCGACTATCCCGTGTCCATCGTACCTGTTGCGGCCCACCTGCCGTTTCATCTCCGCGATGGCGGAGGAGGCAAACCGGAAGTAGTCCGGTGCCGACGAGCACATTCGTCCGAGGGCGTCCGAGTAATACTTCAGGTCGGGAAGGTAGACCTGCACTAGTCCCTCCAGGCGGGCAAGGGTTTCGACCTTCTCGTAGCCGTTCGAATTCCAGACGACGGGAACCTTCAGCCTGGCTCGCGCCAGTTCGAGGATCGGAAGCAGCTGGTCGGAGTAGTGCGTGGGGGAGACGAGGTTGACGTTGTGCGCGCCCTGCTGTTCGAGTTCCTGCATGATTGCCAGGAGCCGGGCCGGAGTCACTTCTCGGCCTTGGCCCTGCTGGGAGATGTCGTAGTTCTGGCAGAATCGACAGCGGAGGTTGCAGTGGCTGAAGAAGATGGTGCCTGAACCGCGCGTGCCGGAAATGGGCGGCTCCTCCCAGTGGTGGAGCTGGGCAAGCGCGATCTCGAACCGGTCAGTCGCCCGGCAGACGCCTAGCTCAGTCGACCGGTCGATTCCGCATTCGAAAGGACACGCGCGACATTCCACGTGGAATTATACGCGCAGGCGCGGCCGAGGGAACTGCGGCGAGCCGACTTGACACGTGCCGTATATGTGGTAAGCTAGACCTAGGTGAAGCCCGAACGACTTCAGAAGTACCTTGCATCGGCCGGCGTCGGCTCGCGCCGTCACTGCGAGGAGTTGATCGAGGCCGGGCGCGTCCGGGTCAACGGAGCGATGGCGAAGCTCGGGCAGTCGGTGACGCCCGGCAAGGACCGGGTTGAATACCGGGGGAGAGAGGTGAAGCCGGAAGCCGAGAAGGTCGTCGTGGCGGTGAACAAGCCGGCCGGCTACCTGAGCGCGTGTTTCCGGGGTCATGAAGAAGGCTGGCTGGTGACGGAACTGGTTGACCTGCCGTTTCGGCTCTACCCGGTGGGCAGACTCGATCGGGATTCCGAGGGTTTGCTGTTGCTGACGAATGACGGGGACATCGCTCTGGAACTCACCCATCCTCGTTACGGCAAGGAGAAGGAGTACGAAGTCGAACTCGACCGGCCGGCCGGTCCGGAGTTGTGCGACCGGCTGCAGAAGAACGTGCAGTTGGCCGACGGTCCGGCACGGGCGGTTCGCGCCAGTCTGGTCGGGCCGGGCCGGCTCAGCGTTGTGCTTGCGGAAGGGCGCAAGCGGCAGCTGCGCAGGATGCTCGAGGCACTGGGGTGCAGGGTCGTGCGCCTGCGGCGGGTGCGGATTGCCGGTCTGCGTCTCGGCGAGCTGCCACTGGGCAAGTGGCGGAGACTGAGCGCTCGGGAGGTGACGGAGAAGCTGGGGCGAGGTTCGGAAGAACGCAGAAGTCAAAAGGCAGAAGTCAGAACGCAGAACCCGGAAGCGAAGAAGCCGTGAGGGGAAGGCGGTTGGCGGGACTGGTCTGCCTGCTCGCGCTCGGGCTCTGTGCCTGGGCTCAGCAGCCGGTGCGCGAGCCGGTTGTTGTCGAGCCACCGGTGCGGATTGGCCTCGCGCTTTCCGGCGGCGCGGCACTGGGGTTTGCCCACATAGGCGTGCTCAAAGTGCTGGAGCGCGAGAGTATCCCGGTTGTCGCGATTGCCGGTAACAGCATGGGTTCGATGGTCGGCGGCGTCTACGCCGCCGGGTACAGCGCGGCACAGATAGAGAGCCTGGCGCTCAACGCGGACTGGAATCTGCTCTTCAGTTCCAGCGTCCCCTTCGGCGCTCAGTATCTTCCCGAACGCCAGCAGGCGCAGCGGTACGTCGTCCAACTCCGACATCGGAACCTGGTTCCGTCGCTGCCCGGCGGCCTGGTGCCGCTTCAGAACGTGGAATTCCTGCTCATGCGCCTGCTGTCCAATATCGAGTACCACACCGGCTTTGACTTTGACAGCCTGCCGATTCCGTACCGCGCCGTGGCCGTTGACCTGGTATCGGGTGAGAAGAAGGTACTGGGACACGGCCGGCTGGAGCAGGCAATCCGTGCGAGCAGCGCGATTCCCGGTGTGTTCGCTCCGGAAAGAATCGCTGGCATGGAGCTGGTCGACGGCGGCGTACAGCAGTACCTGCCGGTCGACCCGCTGGATAGTATCGACGCGAACCTCGACCTGAAGATAGCCGTGTTGACGATGAAACACAACGCGGAGACTGGTGTGTCGCTGATCGACATCGCCTCGCGCAGCATAGATCTGGTGAGCCCTGACGACCTGAAGAGGCAGAAGGAACTTGCCGATGTTCTGATTGAGCCCAACGTGGATCCGTTCACTCACTCGGACTTCGCCAGGGCAGCAGGCCTGATCGCGGCGGGCGAGTCGGCGGCCGAGGCCGCTTTGCCGCGCATCCGGGAGCTCATCGGTGCACGCACGCCGGTGCGCTACCGGCGTCCGATTGCCACCCGGCCATTACCGGTCGTCCGTTCAGTCCAATTCACGGGCCTGCGCGTCACGCGTGAAGGGACGGTACGGAAAGAGGTCCAGACCACACCGGGGCAGTACCTTCGGTTCGGTCGTCTCATAGACGACCTGACGCGTTTGTTCCACACGGGCTTGTTCGAAGAGGTGAACTACGGGCTGGAACCGGTCCCGGGCGATTCGGTTGACGTGGTCATCGAGGTGGATGAGCGTGCCTACGGCTTCTACTCACTTGGTGTTAGCTACGACAACACTGATGAAGTGGCGCTCGGATTCGAGGTCGGCCAAGGCAACCTCGTCGGCTCCGGCGCCGGCGTCCGTGCGGCACTCGATGTCGGCAATCCGGATGAAGCCAGGTTCGGAATCACCGGCACGCGTCTGTTCCGGCTGCCGTTCGGCTATCGGCTGGACGGGTTTCTGGGTTCGGTGGATCGAGCCTACTACGACAGCAGCCGTTGGCAGGGTGACTATACTGTCAGCTATCGTGGCGCTGTAGCCGAGGCGGGTTACATCCTTGGTCGGGATGCCTTCTTCGACTTCGGATTGAGAGCCTATCGGGCCGGATACCTTGTGCCCCCCAGGCTGATGCAGGACTCACTGCATCCCGAGTGGATCGTCGGCCCGAGTTTCAGGCTCGAGGCCAGCACATTCCGGGACGCCGACTTCCCGACCGCGGGTGCGGCGTCGCGGCTGGAAGTGCTTTCTTCTGCCACACTGCTGAGTGGGACTCACCAGTTTCTGAGGATCGGCTACTCGGCCCAGAGGGCCCTCCCGGTATGGTCCAGGCTGCTCCTGAGACCGGCTCTGGATGTCGGCATATCTCTGGGTGAGCTGGCGTGGGCCGAGCAGTTCCGCACCGGGGGTGCCGGATTCGTGGGGTTCGAGCCCGACGAGTTCACTTCAGCGCAGCGTTTGGTCGCGAAGTTCGGATTGGACTTCCGGCTGTTCCGGCTGTTCGGGCAGGAGAACTACCCCGTCTACCTGCAGGTGATGGGCAACGTCGGGACCTTCGAGCCGTGGGACAAGCTGCTTGCATTGTCAGACCTACCTTCGATGCTCCACTGGGGCGCAGGCGCAGGAGCGCGCGTCAACACGCCGATTGGGCCGGTTCATCTGGTTGTCGCCGCGGGAGACTTCGCCAAGCTGACCGAGCGTAGCAGGCCGCTGGCATTCTTCTTCTCGGTGGGGCGCGAGTTCCGCTACACGAGATAGAACGCTATACGCCTCACCTACGGCGCTCAACGCCAGATATCGGCTTCCGGCGTCGAACATCAAGCGTCATGCGTCACGCGTCCCGCCGCAGGCCCGGACACACAGCCCGCAGATGTACTGGCTGACGTAGCGTTTGCTCTGGAACTCCTTGAGCATTGCGAAGCAGTCCAGATGCTTGAACTCGGTCTGAGTCTCACCGATGGCCTTGGCAGGGCAGGCCGTGATACAGGCACGGCACGAGCCACAACCGTTCTCAAGCGGGTGGTCGGGTTCGAGATCGAGGTCAGTCAGGATCGTTACCAGTCTGACTTGCGAGCCGAACCGCGGGGTGACAAGCAGGTTGTTGCGGCCGAGCCAGCCTAGCCCGGCTCCGACAGCGACACGCTTGTGCGACAGATGGCCCCGTTGGTTCTGCCAGTCAACGAGCTGAGATGCGGCGACGGGCAGCGCCAATGCTCCCAGGCTTTCAATCAGCGCGGCGAGGTCCAGCCCGAGCCGGTCCAGCGCGAAGTTGACCTGTCGGTAGTGGTGCTCGTATAGCTGGTTTGGATGGTCTTCGAGCGTTCCGAGAACTGCCGGGGACAAGTGTAGCGCGATGCTGATGGCATTCGGCAGGTCCCGAGTCGTCTTCTCCGGCAGGAGGAAGTCGTCGGTCTTGATGTCATTGAGCCGGCAGACGCCGAAGCCAACCGCTCCCCGACTCTTGCACAGCTCCGCGAGTCCCTCTTTGGTCTCTTGTGGTATCACTTGGGTCCCTTCAGGTAGGCGAGGAGCGCGAACACGGCTGCCGGCGTGATGCCCGTCATGCGCTGCGCCATACCAACTGAGGCGGGCCGATTGCGGGCCAGTCTCTCTCGGACTTCGTTTGAAAGTCCGGGTACGCGACCGAAGTCGAGTCTCTCGGGGATCGCGATGGACTCCAGTTCTGCAAACTGACCGAGCTGGCGCTTCATCCGTTCGATGTAGCCCTCGTATTTCACCTCAAGCTCCACCAGTTCGACAACCTGGTTGCCGAACTGACCGCCATTCGCCATTTGGGCCAGGTCAGTCCATGTCACTTCGGGTCTGCGCAGGAGCTCAATGGCTGGGACCGATTCGGCAATCGGCGTTGTGCCGAGCGCCTTGAGTTTCCTGTTGGCTCTGGGCGTGGCCCTGATACGGGCCGAGGTGAGCCACTTCGTCGCCTCGTCACACTGGTGCTGTTTCTCCTGAATGCGGCTGTACTGCTTCCCCGTGAGCAGGCCGAGTTCGTATGCGCGCGGACCGAGGCGCAGGTCGGCGTTGTCTTCACGCAGGAGCAGGCGATACTCGACTCGGGCAGTGAACATCCGGTACGGCTCGTCCGTGCCCTTGGTGACGAGGTCGTCAATCATCACCCCGATGTACGAGTCGGCGCGGGTCAGAACGAGTGGCGGTTTCTCCAGCACGCGCAGCGCGGCATTGGCGCCCGCGACAAGCCCCTGGGCCGCGGCTTCCTCGTACCCGGTGGTGCCGTTTATCTGTCCGGCAAAGTAGAGATTGCGGATGGGGCGGGTTTCGAGTGTAGGGTAGAGCTGGGTCGGGTCAGAATAGTCGTGCTCGATGGCGTAACCCGGCCTGAGCATCCGGCAATCCTCAAGCCCTTTGATAGAATGGAGCATCCGAAGCTGCAGGTGGACCGGTAGGCTCGTCGAGATGCCGTTCGGGTAGCATTCGACCGTGTCCGTGCCTTCGGGTTCGATGAAGATGTGATGACGGTCGCGGTCAGAGAACTTCACGACCTTGTCCTCAATGGATGGGCAGTACCTGACGCCTTGCCCCTTGATGACGCCCGAGTAGAGCGGAGACTGCTTCAGGCCCGCACGGACGATGCGGTGCGTAGTCGGGTTCGTATAGGTGACGTAGCAGCTTGTCTGGTTCTGCGGTGGAGCGTCGGTCCAGTCCGAGAACGGAACCGGCGGCTCATCACC
Source organism: candidate division WOR-3 bacterium (assembly GCA_016867815.1). Taxonomy (NCBI): domain Bacteria; kingdom Pseudomonadati; phylum Caldifarciminota; species Caldifarciminota bacterium. Next base: position 23,786 of record VGIR01000003.1, read on the forward strand.
ATCCTGCCGGATCATAGCCTTCAGGTCCAGCGACCGCATGTCCAGCCGCGCCGGTGTACCGGTCTTGAACCGACCGATACTGAATCCCAGTTCGCGCAGGTTCGCGCCCAGCCTCTGTGCCGGCGCCTCGCCCAGGCGGCCGGCCGGAAAGCTGGTGAGCCCGATATGGACGAGACCGTTCAGGAACGTGCCCGGCGCGAGCACGACTGTCTTCGCCCGCAACTGCTCTCCCAGCTCCGTCTCGACCCCCACGCACGTCCTGCCCTTCACCAATACTCTCGCCACCGTGCCTTGGTGCAAAAGAGGTCTGCCCGCCCCTTTGGTTCGGTTCGTCCTTCTGTGTGTCTCCGGCGCTCTGGATTCTGGACTCTCGTCTCTGAATTCTGGACTATCCTCTCCCGATGTCCCTTCCAGCAGTTGCTTGACCAACCTGCGATACAGCTGTCTATCCACCTGCGCCCGCGACGACCGCACCGCCCGTCCCTTGCTCGTGTTCAGTTGGCGGAAGTGGATGCCGGCTCTGTCAGTCAGTTGCCCCATCGCACCGCCCATGGCGTCCAGTTCGCGCACCAGTTGTCCCTTGCCGATGCCGCCGACCGCGGGGTTGCATGACATCAGGCCGATGGTGTCGAGGTTCTGGGTTACGAGCAGAGTCGAGCAGCCCATCCGGGCCGCGGCCAGCGTCGCCTCGACGCCGGCATGCCCGGCCCCGACTACTACCACGTCATACGTTTCCTGGTGCTTCAAGGTCGAGGTGATTCTAAGTGCTTGGGTGTCTGAGTCAACGCAGCCGCACGATATTGACTTTCTCTACCAGCAAGTTACAGTGACTGCGAGATGACGTCCAAAGTCGGACAGGTGCTTGCCGAACTCCGCGCTAGACTGCGAGAGCTGTACGGCGAACGGCTGGTGAGGCTTGTGCTGTTCGGCTCGCAGGCACGCGGCGACGCCCGGCCGGATTCAGACATAGACGTAGTGGTCGTGCTTCGAGGAGACGTCGATGTCGAGGTGGAGCGGCGGCGTGTGCTGCCGATCACGGCTGAGTTGTCGCTGGAGCACAATGTCGTAATCCTTTGCGTGTACCTGTCGGAGCGTCGCTTCGGTCAGGAACAGAGTCTGCTGCTCCGTAACGTTCGAACGGAAGGCATCGCGGTGTGAACGAACAGCAGAGAGCGCTGCTGGCGAAGGCGCGTGAGAGCCTGGACGTTGCCCGCGAGATTGACGCTCGCGGGAGCCATGGATTTGCCGCGTCGCGTGCCTACTACGCCATGTTCTACGTGGTCGAAGCGCTGCTGCTCGACGACGGGCTTGAGTATGGCAGTCACTCGGCGCTCATCGCTGCCTTCGGCGAGAGATTCCAGAAACCAGGTCGTGTCCCCGCGGGTTTCCATCGGATGTTGCTGGACGCGGCGGAATGTCGGCAACTCGGTGACTACGAGGTCAACGTTGAGGTCAGCGCAGGCATGGCGGGCGAGCAGATAGCGAACGCTCAGCGGTTCGTCGACCTCGCGCAGGGAATGCTCGGCTCGTCAACCGAGAACGCGCGCTAGAACGGGCCAGCGCCGCCTCGACGCCGGCATGCCCGGCCCCGACCACGATCACGTCATATGCCTGCTGCATCGTCCCGCTGATTCTAGATGTTCAGACATGCGAGTCAAACCGGCGACGGCGGAGACGCCCAAGGCCCCAAGTGTCTCCGGCGGCCTTCGCTTTGACTTGACTCCATGACGCAGTATGATGTCCGCAGCGAATCATGATAGCCAAGAAGGACCGAGACACGATTGCCGAGGTCGCACGCGAGTACGGCGCGGCCAAGGTCGTGCTGTTCGGCTCGGCAACCTCCGAAGACCGCGAACCAAACGACATCGACTTGGGCGTCAAGGGGATCGAGTCGAGGCTCTTCTTCCGGTTCTATGGCGAGTTGATGATGCGCCTATCCAAGCCCGTAGACGTCATTGATCTTTCGGTCCGTTCCCGATTCGTGGAGCTGGTCGAGCGCGACGGCGTTGTGCTATATGCCTCAACTTCGTGAGCGTCTACTGGCCGAAAAGGAGAACGTCGAGCTTGCGCTGACCAATCTCAGTTGTGCGATGGCGCGCACGGACCGGACAGTCGTGGAGTTGACGGCTGCGGCGAGCTTCATCAGCAGCGTCTACAACGGAATAGAGAACATGCTGAAGCAGATACTCGCAGACCGCTCAATTGACATACCAAAGTCCGGCATGTGGCATCAGGAGTTGCTCAAACGCTCCGTCGCTGCTGAGGTCGTTTCGCCCGAGCTGGCGCAGGAGCTCAAGGAGTACCTGGGCTTCCGTCACTTCTTTGTCCATGGCTACGGTTTCATGGTGACCGAGTCGCCTCTTCAGGACTTGGCTTCGCGGCTGCCCGACGTCTGGGCGCGGTTCATGTCCGAGATCGGCCACGCCCTGGGCGACTAGCCAGCGCCGCCTCGACGCCGGCATGTCCGGCCCCGACCACAATCACATCACACGTCTGCTCGCGCTTCATTGTCCCGCTGATTCTAGGTATTCACAGGCCTGAGTCAAACCGCCGCTCAGCTTGACTTTGGTGGGAGTCGGATGCACAATGCCACGTGGAGACACGTGAAGCCGCTACCGACCTCTGGAGGGAGAACGACTACACGATGGCCGCCGTTGCCTACTTTGACATGTTCGGCTTCTCTGTCTACCTGCGGAGGAGCGACACGAAGATCCGCGACGTGCTGACTTGGCTTGATGAGCTGGACCGAGAGACGGACGAGGGGCTCAAACGACGCCACTGCGCATCACAACTCAAGTCGGCTGTCTTCTCAGACTGCATGGTACGTGCTCTTCCGGTAGGTATCAGCGCGGCAACTTCTGTAGAAACGCTCCTGCTGGATGCTATCCGTGTTCAGAGGCGGTTGACTGCCACCGTGTGGACACGAAAGGACCAGGAGTTTCATCGGCCTGAGCTTCCGGTGCGAGGCGGCATCAATGTCGGGCAGCTCTACTGGGGCGGACGGCACGTCTTTGGAGAAGCGCTCGTGGAGGCCGTTGACCTTGAGAAGAAGATGGCGGTCTGGCCGCGCGTGGTCGTGGACCTCGACGTTGAGCTGGACCAGGTTGATGAGTGGAGGTACCCGCCGGGTTTCACCGACTTCTTCGCTTGTGGAATTGACGGGTTTCCGCTGCTTCTAGAAGACAACGGGGTCAGATATCTGAACTACCTCGCGCCTATACAGACGGAGTTTGGCGAGTGGAGTGACATGCAGTTCTACAACAAGTACCTGCGCGACCACAAGTCACTGATCCTCAAGTTCCGTGAATCCGTCCAGAGGTCCAGCCAGATGATGTGCATCGAGGGCTGGGCGGAGTATCACAACTCTGTCGTGCGACACCTCAAAGAAGACAGACATGCGTCGAGCTACTTGAGCAAGAAGGAGCTACTCGTCGATCTGTGAAAGAGGAAGGGAGCAAGCATATGAGGACTGCGTATCTGGCTGTGATAGCCGTGACAGCGCTGCTGGCGCTGCTTTCCTGCGACCAACAAGCCGAGCACGCCGGCCTATTCCCGGTGAGGGTCAGTGGGAAGTGGGGCTACATCGACAAGAGCGGCGCGATGGTCATCGACACCCTGTTTGATGAAGCGAGGGACTTCTCCGATGGCCTGGCGTTGGTACGCAAGGGCGGCAAGTATGACTACATAGACGTTACTGGCAAGCTGGTAACCGATCTGCAGTTCGAGAACTGCTACTACTCGGACTTTACTGACGGGCTAGCGGCCGTCATTGTGTCCGTCTCGGACAGCCTCCATCAGTCGCAAACATGTGGCTACATTGACAAGACGGGCAGCCTTGCCATCGACACTGTGTTCTTGTACGGCCACCCTTTCACTGAGGGTTATGCAGCGGTGCTTGTCGACCAGTCCCTGTGGAGGTGGGGGTACATAGACAAGACCGGCAGGTTCGTCATAGCCGCGCAGTTCAGTGGCGCGGAGTCCTTCTCCGAGGGGCTGGCTGCCGTACTCGTCGGCGGGTGGAGCGACGGCAGGTATGGCTTCATCGACAAGACAGGCAGGCTCGTCATCAACCCTCAGTTCAGCCAAGTTGGCGATTTCTCCGAGGGCTTCGCGCCGGTTTGCGTCGCCGTTGGCGACTCCTTCAAGTGGGGCTTTGTCGGCAAGACCGGAAAGCTAGTCATCGATCCGCAGTTCGGGTACGCGTTTCCTTTCTCTGAGGGCTTGGCCGCGGTGATTGTCGGCGACTACAATACGGGGAAGGGCGGTTTCATCGACAAGACGGGCAAGCTCGTCGTCAGCCCGCAGTTTGACTTCTATGGGAATGTCCCCGGTCCATACTCTGAGGGTCTCGCGGCAGTGATGGTCGGCGGACTATGGGGCTACATTGACCAAGCTGGAAGGTACGTGGTGAACCCTCAGTTCCTCGAAGCCCAGCCTTTTTCCGGTGGACTGGCGCGGGTCTGTACGGACTGGAGCGGGCCTACGCTCGGCTACATAGACAAGACGGGGAAGTACGTGTGGACGCCGACGAAGTAGGGCAAGATGGCTCCCAGCGCTAGTGCAGGCGGCGTCACTGGCTGAGATGGGCGGCCCAATGCATCCATGGTGCTCGCACCTGAGCGGAGTCTTCAACCGGTCGGTTATGGCTGAGGACCGTAGGCAGAAGCGCTGGACGTGAGTCTGTCGCTCCGAGACTTGAATGCCCTCGACGGACGCCAAGCATGAGCAAGGTGTTTGCGGAGACATCAACTCCGCCGGTTGCTGGTAAAGCCGTGTGCTGTGTCATTGGTCCAGTGGGCGACCCTGGCACGCCCGTCCGCCTGCGTGCCGACTTGGTCTTCGAGCGAATCTTCTCGCCTGCTGCGGATCATTGCGGGTTCTCCGCGTGGCGCGCGGACCGCAGCGTTCTCCCCGGTCGCATACCTGACGAAGTGCTCCACCACCTGTATGACGACCCCGTCGTGATAGCAGACCTGACGGGGAACAACGGCAGTGTGGCCTACGAACTTGCAGTCCGCGACTTCTACGGCAAGCCGACCGTTGCTGTCATCGACGAGGGACAGCGCATTCCGTTCTACCAGTCTCAAGTCCGCGTGATCAGGATCAGTCATCTGACTGAAGAGGCGATCGAGCGTAGCGTTGCCTCCGTCTCAGCATCGATTGGTGACGCAGTGCGTGCCGCTGTCGTGGCAGACAGCCCGTTCGCAGAGGCGGTCAGGCTGCGCGACACCCGGCTGAGCGGAGCCGAGGCCAAAGGCGTGTACCTCTATTGCGTAGACCTCGACCTTCATCGCCAGATTCGGGATTTTCTTGCAGGCCACGGGGTGGCGATTGTCGCGAGGGATGAGCGGCAGGGTCGATTGGGGGGCACTCCAGCGCTGATGCGTGAGATTTGCTGCCAGGCGGCCGCGGCCGTTGTCGTAATGCGCCGCGACGCGAGAGGTCAGCCGCTGTCTGACACTGACTACGTGCTGGGGGCGGCACAGGCAGCATTCGGCATGGACCGCGTGATCGCCATGCTGGAGGTGGGCGCAGGATGGCAGGGCCACCTCGCTGGGTACTGGCATGGCTTCCGCAGAGACCCGCTCGACCTCAGCAGCCTCAGGCTTCGCCTGCTGGAGATGGGACTGGTGAAGTGAGGCGGGCCATCCGGTCGCCCGCCGCTATCGTTCGTTCGTTAGCGACTCACCGCGCCGCTTCGACGCCGGCATGCCCGGCCCCGACGACAATCACATCATACGTCTGCTTGCGCTTCATGGACTCGCTGATTCTAGGAGTTCGCAGGCCTGATTCAGACCGCCGCGCGGCTTGACTTCTCGGAGAATCTGATTCACAATGCCGAGTGGCAAGATGCTACGCTTCTTCCGGCTGCTGGTCTGTGCCAGAGTCGGAAATGTGCGAATGGCGGGCATCCCACACTGCCGCAACCGTGGGAGGCGCCAGACGATGAGACGCGTATACAGATTGAACGGTGCACAGGTGGGAGTCCTCTGCGGAATCACGGCAGTAGTGTCATTCCTGATAATCTGGGGTGGTACCGGGTCTACGCAGTTCTACAAGTATCAGACTGAGGACGACGTGTGGACAGCAACCGTTCTCGCCAGCTCCGTCGGTGGCTTCAAGGGGTTGTGGGACTCGGGGACCCGCAACTACTGCACGTATCTCGACTGTAGCGACGGACAGACACGCAAGTTCTACCTCACGCGCTCCATCAACCATTACTTTCTGGATTCCGAGAAGCACCCTCTTGAACGAATCGCGCTTGTGGTCGTGCTGGTTGGAGTCATGCTCATCTACACGCTGGGATGGGCAGTCCAACGCAGACTGCGGGATGACTCAGTTGTTGCTAGGTGAAGCGTGTTATCAAGGAGGCAGTTCCTATGAAGTCACGTCACAGCGGCCCGGCTATTCTGGTGCTGGTTCTTGTATCGCTGGCGGGAGGGCAGAGCCTAACGGAGGTACTGACCGTGGAGGTCGAAGGACAGACCTATGGCGCGGCGTGGCTCGGTCCGGGTGCTTTTGGCGGCGTGACGGGCCTCGTCTCGACTGGGCAGACCAAGATATGGAAGGGATTTCGGGGCGGCCTGCCTGTATCCGAGGCCGAGTTCTACCGCACGGCTGGCTACAACGACATCGCGGAGAAGGCCGAGTCGAGAAAGGGCACAAGCGACTGCCTGACGTGGGGCGGACTCGGCACATGCATTGCAGGACTCGCATTGCTGGTCGTAGCCGCCGTCAAGGTGGGTGAATCGGGTGAGGGTCAGCCGGGCCTAGCTATCGCCGGAGTGGGCGGCGCTCTCGGAGGACTGACCGTGGAGTTGATAGGTGTCTCGATGCGGGGTCATCTGACGCCAGCCAGCTTCGCGGTCCGCGTCGCCGAGGAATACAACGATCGCCTCAGGCGGTAGGTAGGCTGGACTGGCAATGACCTCAGACACCGGGTACTGGCTCTGCAGTGCCGTCGCGCAGTCCTTTGCTGCCCTAACCGCGCTGACCGGCCTCTTCGCAGTGTACAAGCTGCAGACGCTTCGAGGGAACAAAGAGGGTATCCTCTATCGGTTCTTGATCGAACTCGAGAAGACCCGTGCAGAGCTCAACAGACTCGCGCAGGGTGTTGCGCGTCAGTGGATCGACTCGGTCCCCGATGCCGTTGTTCCCATCACGGGTGAGCACGGATGGAAACAAGTCGTGAAGTCCTACCGGGACGAGTATGAGGTCCGCCTCGGCGAGGTGGCTAGGGGATGCGGGCCGTCTAATGAGGAGCAGTGGGTCAGCAACAGGCGGGAGTTCTTCAGCGAGTTGATCCGGCAGCATGACAACACAACCAACCAGCAGAACGGCTGCAGCAAATGGGCGAAGGCAATGACGCTGGCTGACGGAATTATCACCTTGTTCTCGCTTGTCCTGATCCTGGGAGTGCCCTATCTTGGGTCTACGCTGCCCGTCAGCTTGGTCGTGCTGCTTGTTCTTGCGGGCTTCGCTCTCGGACTGACTCTCTTCGCGTGTGTGAAGATACTTGCCATCGGAGAGTTGACGGACTCGTGACCAGGTAGCCACCAGTTCCGCTGCTGCCCGACTTCACACGCTGCACGCAGCTCAGTTGCCAGTGGTCCGATTGCGCCCCGGATCTCTGGTGACACCCGGGCGGGCACCGCGCTTGGGGATGTTGTTCTCGGAGAGCGATGACCAATTCTGCGAGCCGGTGGAGGAGAGCCTGGTCGATGTGCGGTTGCTGGTGACCGTTCAGGTTTTCCGCCCAAGCGCAAGCTCAAGCACAAGCCGGGCAAGAGCCGCAAGCCTCAAGCCACAAGCTTCAAGCTATCCGGAAGGTCGTTCTCGTCGAGTGACGTCGGGCTCTGGAAAGCATCGAGCAAGCGACTCTCCCGACAGCTCTCCGAGTAGTCCTCCCAACTCCCCTCCGAATTGCCCGGCGGGCTGCTTTCCGGATTATCTGCTGAGCTACTCTCCGGACAAACTGCGGAGCAGTCCGCGGAACTGCCTTCCCCGCAGTTCGCCGAGGAGCTCGCCGAGTTCCTCTCCGGATAGCTCTCCGAGTAGCTGACCGAATAGCTGTCCGGGCAGTTCTCCAGATTTCCTTCCGGATAGCCTGCGGAGCAACCTGCCGGACTGCTTTCCGGGCAGCTTGCCGAACTGCCTCCCGAACAACCTGGGGGGCGGGGTAGGGGAGGAGAGTGAATGCCCAATAACCAATTACTAATGAAGAAGTTAGAACAACTCGGGACTTGCCTCCAGGAGGACATATAGGAAACTGGACGCGTGCGACCGGCCTCAAGTGAGGGGCCGGTTTCGATGCACGGACCAGGCTGTCAGGTCCGAGCGTCAGGACGCCGGCGAGGCGCGGTGCTTGCCAGCGGGGGAGAGGTGACTAGAATGAGCACTGGTACAAAGCCTCCTAAGGAGTCGTAACCATGCCTCTTCTTGATCTCCGGCCGCAAGCAGTGCGCAGGACGCCCGCACAAATGGTCGAACACCTGAAGTCATTCAACCTCGACCTGAAGTTCTCTGCCGGGATCTGGTTCTTCTCGCCGTCGGAAAGCCGGTTCCATAAGAAGCATGGGCCTGACCTCTCGATCGAGCAGCGGCTGGAGATTGCGCGGGGACTGAAGGAGTACGGTCTCGCCGGGCTGGAGGCGCACTACCCGAACGAGATCAACGAGGAGAATGAGAAGCTGTGGCGCGACTTCTGTGCCGACTCCGGCATGCGGCTGGTGACGGTTGTGCCGCTCCTATTCCGCAGTCCCAAGTTCGAGTTCGGTTCGCTCTCCAGCCCGTTGCCCGAAGCGCGCAAGGCAGCGATTGAAGTCACGCGGCGCGCGTTTGAGATGAACTGCCGGATGGATACCGATTTCTGCGTTGTCTGGCCCGGGATTGATGGGTATGAGAATCCGTTTGGCATGGACTTCGCCGCGATGCGCGACCGGTTCGCGGACGGCCTGGCCGAAGCTATGGACTGCGTGCCCGGGGTGCGGGTCGCGTTCGAGCCCAAGCCGTACGAGCCGCGCGGCCGAATCATCTTCGGTACGACGCCGGAGGGGCTGCTGCTCTGCCACATGGTAGAGGAGAGGCTGCAGAACCCGGAGAACCGGCGGCTCTTGGTCGAAGGCCATGCGCTCGTCGGGATGAATCCCGAGGTGGGGCATGCGCTGATGGCGTATGAAGACCTGCCGTACGCGTATAGCTGGCCACTATCCGAAGGCAGGCTCTGTCACATGCACCTGAACAGCCAACCGCTCGGCAACTTCGACCAGGACCTGAACGTGGGGACTGTGGCGCCGGAACAGATTGAAGCGCTGCTCTATGTGCTGAAGATGCACGGCTATCAAGGCTGGTTCGGCATCGACATCAATCCCGAGCGCATGCCGGTGGACATGGGCCTGCGCATCTCGATGGACGCGCTGCGCGCCGCCAATGACAGGATCACTGATCTTGACCACGAGTCAGTGGTCTTCGCAGTCAACCACCCGGACAAGGCGAGAGGGTGGCTTGAGGGATACCTCGTGCGCGCAAGGGCTCCACATCCGGAACGCCTGGCGCAGCTTCTACCCGTCGGGCCACAAGCCTCAAGCCACAAGCCGCAAGCTTCGGACCGGACGGGAGGATCGGAATGAGGAAGGTGGACGACTACGAAGTATTCAAGCGTGCACATCAACTGACTCTCGACATCTATCGGCTGACGAAGCGCTTTCCCAAGGACGAGCTGTACTGCCTCACCTCGCAGATGAGGCGCGCTGCATACTCGATACCCACCAACTTGAAGGAAGGCAGCACTGGGACCGAAACGGAGTTCTTTAGATACGTCCGAATCAGCCTGGGCAGCAAGGAGGAGCTTGCCTATCAGGTTCGGCTCGCCCGCGACCTGGGATACACCTCTGAGATAGACGCTAGGAAGCTGTCGTCAGAGATCAGCGAGATCGGCGGCATGCTGTTCGGTCTGCTCCGCAAGCGGGGGACCGGAGCTTGAAGCTTGAGGCTTGGGGCTTGAGGCCTCCGTTGCTTGCGCCATGAGCCTGCTACTGGGCATCGACATCGGCACTTCGGGATGCAAAGCCGTTCTGATTGCTGGGGACGGGAGTGTTCGCGCGGAGGCTACCACCGAGTATCCGATGGCGGTTCCGCGTCCCGGCTGGGCCGAGCAGAATCCTGAAGATTGGTGGCAAGCCACGATTGCCAGCATCAACCAGGTTCTGGCAAGCGCGAGAGGGGAGAGGGTTGTCGGAATCGGTCTCACCGGGCAGATGCACGGGCTTGTGCTCTTGGACGACGCCGGCAAGGTGCTGCGGCCATGCATCATGTGGAACGACCAGCGGACTGCTGCTCAATGCGCGGAGATTGAAGAGAAGGTCGGGCGGGCGAAGCTGATTGAGCTGGCTGGCAAGCCGGCCCTGACCGGGTTCACTGCGGGGAAGATACTCTGGGTACGCGAGTACGAGCCGGACATCTTCCGCCGCGCACGGCACGTTCTGTTGCCCAAGGACTATGTACGCTATCGACTCACCGGTGCACTTGCGATGGACGTTGCCGAGGGCTCGGGCACGCTACTCATGGATGTGCGTAGGCGGGCGTGGTCAGATGAACTCCTGATGTCACTCGACATTCCGCGCGAGTGGCTGCCTTCACTACACGAGTCTCACGAGGTCGTTGCCGCGGTCAGCGCCGCGGCCGCATCGGCCACCGGACTGCGAGCGGGAACGCCGGTCGTTGCCGGCGCGGGCGATCAAGCAGCACAGTCAATAGGTACCGGAATCGCGCGCGAGGGCGTCGTCTCCGTGACGATTGGGACTTCCGGAGTCGTGTTCGCGGCAACGAACCAGTACCGGTTCGACCCGACCGGAGAACTTCACGCCTATTGCCATGCGGTTCCTGATACGTGGCACCTGATGGGCGTTACGCTTTCTGCAGGCGGGAGCTTGCGCTGGTTCCGTGACACGCTCTGCGAGAGTGAGAGGGCTGAAGCGCAACGCACCGGCCGCGACGCATACGACATCATCACTGAGCTGGCTGGAACGGCGCAGGCCGGTTCGGATGGACTGCTTTTCCTGCCGTACCTGACGGGCGAAAGGACACCTCATGCTGACCCGAATGCACGCGGTGTGTTCTTCGGTCTGTCACTTCGGCATACCAGGGCGCATATGGCGCGGGCGGTGCTGGAGGGAGTGACGTTCTCGCTGCGCGAGTGCCTGGACCTGCTGTGCAACCTGGGGCAGAGTTGCCTGCGCGTGCGCGTGTCGGGCGGTGGCTCGCGTTCGGCGTTCTGGCGGCAGATGATGGCCGACGTGTTCGGTACTGAGATCGTACAAGTTAACGTGCCGCAGGGCGCCGCCTATGGCGCGGCCTTGCTGGCCGGCGTCGGAACAGGCGTCTATTCTAGTGAAGAGCAAGCCTGCGAGCGGACCGTGCATGAAACCGAGAGCACCAGGCCGGGGTCGAGCGCCGGCGCCTACACTGAAGCCTACGAGCGCTATCGCGCTCTCTATCCTGCGCTGGCTCCCGAATTCAAGCGTGCCGGGCGAGCCGAGGCCTGAACGATGATACGACCGCAACGGTTCCTCGCTTTCGACCTCGGGGCTGAGTCGGGACGGTCTATGATGGGAGAGCTGGATGACGGCAGGCTGGGTCTTCGCGATGTGAGCCGTTTCCCGAACCGTATGCTGGAGCTCAATGGACACTTGTTCTGGGATGTCTGGCATCTGCTGAGCGAGGTGAAGAGCGCGATGAAGGCCTGCGCCGAAGAGCAGCCCATCAGCATCGGCGTAGATACGTGGGGAGTTGACTTCGGTCTGCTCGCGCCCGATGGAACGCTTCTGGGCCTTCCCTACTCATACCGTGACAACAGGACTGCAGGTGCCATGTCGCTATTCCACAGACTTGTACCTAGGCAGCGAACGTTCGAGCTTACCGGGATCCAGTTCCTACCTATCAACACGCTGTACCAGCTGTACTCGATGAAGCGTGACAAGTCACCGCTACTCGACGTCGCTTTCAACTTGCTCTTCATGCCCGATCTGCTGGTCTACTTGCTCACAGGCCGCAAGGCTACCGAGTTCACAATCGCCACCACCTCGCAGCTATACAATCCCACAAAGCAGGCGTGGTCGGCCGAGTTGCTGAGGGCACTTGGACTGCCCAGGCCTTTCATGCAGGACATTGTACAGCCCGGGACCGAGATGGGACCGCTTGTGCCTTCAGTCGCATCCGAGGTCGGGCTCAAGACAACGCGCGTGGTAGCCACTGCGAGTCACGACACGGCCGCAGCAGTTGCGGCCGTTCCCGCTGAAGGCACCGGGTGGATGTTCATAAGCGCCGGGACTTGGTCGCTCGTAGGTGTCGAAACCGAAACACCAATTGCGACAAGCGCGGCTCTGCGCCACAACTTCACCAACGAGGGCGGCGTTGGCGGTCGCTTCCGATTCCTGAAGAATGTGACCGGGTTCTGGCTGCTGCAGCAACTTGTTAGGTCGTGGCGCGAGCCAGCCGAATACGGCGCGCTCGTTAAGGAGGCGGCAGAGGCGCAGCCGCTCGGTGTGGTGCTCGACCCCGATGCAGCCTGCTTGCGTGCTCCCGGGGATATGGGCACGGCCCTGGTCGAGTTCTGCCGTGGCACCGGGCAGCGGGCCCCTCGCACCCGGGCGGGCCAGGTGCGGGCGATTCTCGAAGGGCTGGCTCTGAAGTACCGGCGGGTCAGGGATGAACTGGAGCAGGTCACCGGGCGGAGATTGGACCGTGTTCACGTTGTCGGCGGCGGAGCCCGCAACTGGCTTCTATGCCAGATGACGGCCGACGCACTCGGGTTGCCCGTGTTTGCCGGTCCGGCTGAGGCCACGTCCGTCGGTAACATCATGGTTCAGGCAATGGCCGCCGGCCTTGTCTCATCGTTGGAGGAGATTCGTGCGGTCGTGCGTGAATCGTCTGCGGTCAGGCGGTTTCGGCCGAGGCCGTCGAAGGAATGGGATGCTGCGTACAAGCGGTTCAGCGGTATTGTGAGGTAGACGCCATGAAGGACAGCAGATTGGAGCAGGCTTTCGACCGGGCGAAGGAGCAGTACCAGGGCATCGGCATCGACGTCGAAACAGCGACGGAGATCCTGGGCCGCGTGCCGCTGTCGCTGCACTGCTGGCAGGGCGACGACGTGACCGGGTTCGAACACGAACGGGCTACGCTGGCCGGATCCGGCCTCGCCGTGACCGGTTCGTACCTGGGGCGGGCGCGCAACCCGACCGAGCTGCGGAAGGACATGGAGATAGCGTTCTCCCTGATTCCGGGCCGGCATCGCGTGAACCTGCACGCGATGTATGGTGAGTTCCCCGCCGGCATCGAACGGGACGCAATCGCCCCGGAGCACTACCTCGGCTGGCTCGCATGGGCGCGGGAGCGCGGGCTCGGGCTGGACTTCAACGCCACCCTCTTCGCGCACGCCAAGGCCGCATCCGGGTTCACTCTGAGCAGCACTGACGAGAGTGTGCGTCGGTTCTGGATAGAGCATGTCCGGCGCAGTCGCGAAGTCGGCGCGTTCCTCGGCCGCGAGCTGGGAAGTCCCTGCATCCACAACCTGTGGATTCCCGACGGCGCCAAGGACGCGGTCATCGACCGCTGGGAGCGCAGGAGCGCGCTTCGCAAGGCACTCGATGACGCGTTCGCGAAGTCTTACCCTCCGACCGAGCTGAAGGACTCGGTCGAGAGCAAGCTCTGGGGAGTCGGCAGTGAGACTTTCGTCGTCGGGTCGCACGAGTTCTACCTTGGCTACGCCTTGAGTCGCGGGCTCCTGCTCTGCCTGGACATGGGACACTTCCATCCCACCGAGTCGGTAGCGGACAAAGTGTCGGCCATCCTCCAGTTCTCCGGCGAGCTGCTGATTCACGTGAGCCGCGGCGTACGCTGGGATTCGGACCATGTCGTCGTGCTTGATGGCGGGTTGCAGGACGTCATGTCCGAGGTCGTGCGCACGGGAGCACTCGGCCGAGTTCACTTCGCCCTCGACTACTTCGATGCCGGGATGAACCGGGTCGCGGCCTGGGTCATCGGCGCGCGGGCCGCACTGAAGGCGCTGCTGGCGGCGCTGCTCGAACCTGTGGCACAACTGCGCGAACTGGACCAGACTGGAAGGCTGGCTTTGCTCGAACAGGCGAGGATGATGCCGCTCGGGGCAGTCTGGGACTACTGCTGCCTGCGAGCAGGCGTTCCTTTGGAACAGGATTGGATGGTTGACGTCAGGCGGTATGAGTCCGAGGTGCTGAGTGGCCGGCAGTGACAGGGCTCAGGCTAAAGCCCAAGCCCGCGCAGAGAAGGTTTCAAGCCGCAAGCCTCAAGCTTCAGGCTCAGGCACTGGACCACAAGACCACTTGGCCACTGGACCACTTCCCTCTCTTCTCTACCCCGATTCCCGGCCGTGGACGCGGTGGTGGTGGTTCAATGTCGAACTCCGCGAGGAGGATATCAGGGCACAACTCGAATGGGTGAAAGGGAACGGGTTCGGAGGAGTTGAGCTGGCGTTCATCTATCCTCTGCCCGGGCAGAAGCGCGGGCCGGACTTCCTGAGTCCGGAATGGTCGCGGAAGGTCGCGCACGCCAAGCGTTGCTGCGAGTCATTGGGTCTGGGTTGCGACTTCACGTTCGGTACCCTGTGGCCGTTCGGGGGAACCTTCGTATCTGAGGCCGACGCATCTCAGAGATACGACGGGCCGTCACCCCAGGAACTTGGGCGTTCCTGGGAGTTGCCCGAGGAAGGTAGAATACTCAATCACCTTGACCGACAGGCATTCGGCCGGTACGCAGAGCGGATGGGCGGCGCGCTCCGCGACGCACTCGACGGCACGAAGTCGGCGCTGTTCTGCGACTCATTTGAGGTGGAGACGGAAGGGCTATGGACACCCGGTTTCGACGATCGGTTCCGGGAGCTGTTCGGGTACGACGTACTGCCGTTCATGCAGAAGATCGACGAGCATCCCGACGTGCGCTACGACTATCGCAAGCTCATCGCCGACTACATTCTGCGTGAGTTCTACGAACCGTTCACTGAATGCAGCCACAGGCATTATTCATTCACCCGTGTGCAGTGTCATGGTGCGCCATGCGACCTGCTGGCCGCGTACGCGGCGTCGGACGTGCCCGAGTCGGAAGCTATCCTCTTTGATCCCGAGTTCAGCCGGATTCCGGCCTCTTCGGCCGCGCTGTCAGGCAGGCCGATCGTATCAGCCGAAGCGTTCACTTGCCTCTACGGTTGGGTTCCGTATCCCGGACCGGGGCAGCAACAGGGCGAGGAGCAGGTTGCCGACTTGAAACTGCTGGCGGACGCGCTGTTTGCCAACGGCGTGAACCACGTCTTCTGGCATGGGATGCCTTATCAGCAGCAAGCCCCAAGCCACAAGCCGCAAGCAGGAGCCAGGAAGGCGCAAGCCCAAGCTCAAGCGCAAGCAGTGCAGCGGAACTGGTTCTATGCGAGCGTGCATGTGGGGCCGGATAGCTCCTTTGCGGATGGGTTACTCGATTTCAATGCCTACATGGAGAGAGCCTGTGGAGCGATGAGGCTGGGACGACCCTATTCCGACGTGGCCGTGTATCTGCCGCTCGAAGACCAATGGATGAAGGGCGAGGTGCCAAAGGAACAGCAGAAGCCAAGCGCCAGGTATCATTGGGAGATGCACTGCCTGCGTCCGCCGGCGGAGTTGGCAGGACGGCAGCCGCTCTGGGTGTCGGCGTCATTCCTGGAGCGGGCATGGGTCGAGGATGGGGTGCTCCGGGTTGGAGACGCACGCTTCAGTCTTCTCTATGTTGACTGTGAGTGGGTTGACGGTGACGGCCTCCGCCAGGTGGCGCGTCTGGCAAAGGCCGGTTTGCCGGTGTGTCTCAAGCGGCTGCCCAAGAGGCCCGGCAGGGCTGTGGACAAGCGGGCGGGGAAGGAGTATCAGTCAACCCTGGAGGCGCTGACCAGAACCGACAACGTGAGCAGCGACCTGGGGAGTCTGACGCAGGAGCCACCGCTGTTGTCCGGCCGCGATGCACCCGACTTCTGGTGCAGGGCAGTTGACGACGAGTTGCTGTTCTTCTTCGGGCATCCGGCCTCGCGTGGTCTGACCTACCCGATGAAGCACGGACAGGCAGCTCAGGCGGGGCAGACCGGCAGAGACCTGAAGTTCAACCTCGGCGACAGCAGCCCGGCATTCGAACTATCTGTCGAGTTCGGGCAGTTTGAGTCCGTGCTGCTTCGCGCATCCCGAACGGGTCGAGTCGAACGCCTCGATCTCAACTACACGCCGTCCTTCCCGTTCACGGGCTGACCGAACCGGCATGCATCCGGACCCGGGCCCGGCCAGGATTCCGACACCTGCCCGTCATCGAACAAGGCCTCTTGACTCCCGGGAGGATGTTGCTACAATTATGTGTTGGTTGCCAAGGGGACCGGCAACCAACAAAGAGTAACCAGGTCCCAAGGTTGCTTGTGTAACGTCAGGTGTCTATGAGTCCAAGTCTGTGCTTAGTCCAGACCCGCCCGTAGCTCCCTTCAACGATTCTCAAGCGCAAACATACGGAGGTCCGTTATAATGGGTACGCGCATATTCGTAGGGAATCTTCCCTTCAGCGCAACCGAGACGCAGCTCAACGAGCTGTTCAGTCAGCATGGCGAAGTGACTTCGGTCAGCATCGTGAAGGACAAGTTCACGGACAGGTCACGGGGATTTGCGTTCGTCGAGATGACCGCTGCCGATGCAGCGACCGCGGCGATTGCAGCCCTCAACTCGTACCAGATGGAAGGCCGGCCGCTTACCGTCAACGTGGCGCGCGAGCGCACCGAAGGTTCGCGTCCGCCCCGCGGCAACGATCGTCGTTCGCCGCGTAGCGGCGGCTTCTCCGGCAACCGCTGGTAGAAGACAAGCGTAAGCTTGAGGGGCGGGCGCAAGCCCGCCCTTTGCTTTGCGGCCCGTTGACTTGCCGGGGCGCGTCTATATCATCACTGCCTATGAGTGAGCGATTCCCCCAGCTTGCCGGACTGAGTCGTGAAGATCTGGTCGGACTGATTGAGGATGCAGCGAGGAACTGGCTGGCGCACGACGGACTCTGGTTCCAGGCGGTCGAGCACGCCCACGGAATGGATGCCGCCATCAAGGCCGACACCGAGGCCTGGCGCGGCTTCACGGTCATTGAGGCGAAGCGTATCATGGAGCGGCACGGAATCGCTCCCGGCGGTGGCATTCCGGCGTTGGTCAAAGCACTGTCGTTGCGTCTCTATGCCTTCCTCAACAAGCAGGATGTGGTCGAGCAGAGCGAGAAACGGGTTGTGTTCCGGATGCTGGATTGCCGGGTTCAGTCGGCGCGCAAGAGGAAAGGCCTCGCCGATTTTCCCTGCAAGCCGGTCGGGCTGGTGGAGTACGAATGGTTCGCGAAGACGATTGACCCGAGGATCGAGACGCGCTGCATTTGCTGCCCGCCGGACGGGCACCCGGATGACGTTTGGTGTGCCTGGGAGTTCAGGCTCAAGGCGGAATGACGAAGGACGAAGTCCGAATGACGAATGACCGAAAGCAGACGATGCGCGACACGCCGGTGCACGAGCGGCCGAGGGAGAGGCTCGTGAAGGTCGGAGCTGCGAACCTCTCCGAGGTAGAACTGCTTTCCATCATCATCAGCCGCGGCACCAGGGGAATGCCTGTCCGGGACATCGCCCAACAGCTCGTGAACCAGTTCCACTCCGTGGCCGACGTCGGACGAGCGAGTGTTGAGGAACTAGTCCGGGTTCCGGGCATCGGCAAGGCCAAGGCGTGCCAGATAGTCGCCGCATTCGAACTGGCCCGACGCAGTGACGATACTCCCTGCGTCAAGGAACGGGCCGACCTGTCCGACCCGAAGGACGTAGCGAGGCGGGCGCGATTGAGCATCAGGGAATGGCGGAAAGAGTGTTTCCTGACTTTCTATGTCGACTCGCGGAACCGGCACATAGGTGATGCCGAGGTCTCGGTCGGCAGTCTCGATACTACGCTTGCCCATCCTCGTGAGGTCTTCGAACGGGCGATCCGGGCCGGGGCAGCGGGAGTCATCGTTGTCCATAACCATCCGTCCGGCGATCCGACGCCCTCCGACGACGATATCCGGCTCACTCGCCGTCTAACTGAGGCGGGGAAGATACTGGGCATCCGGTTGCTCGATCACGTGGTGCTCTCCCGGGACAGCCACTACAGTTTCCGCAGCCACGCGCTGGTGTGAGGATTGGGCAGGGGGGCTAGGGACTCGCGACCAGGGATGGACGATATCCGACGACAGCCGTCCGCTTGCAGCACGGCGATCGACAAGGTAGGGGTCAAGAACCTCAGCTACCCGATTGTGCTGCTGGACAAGGCGCACCGCAAGCAACATACGGTTGCCCGCATCAGCATGTACGTCGATCTGCCGCGAGAGCACCGCGGTACTTACATGGGGCGCTTCGTCGAAGTACTCAGTCGGTACCATCGAGAGATTGACCTCCATCGGGTGGGCGCGATCCTGCGCGACATGCGTAAGGAACTCGAGGCCGACTCGGCGCACCTGGAGATGGAGTTCCCCTACTTCGTCGAGAAGGCGGCGCCCGTCTCAAAGGCGCGCGGGTTGATGGACTACCGGTGCTGGGTCGTGGCCGAGCTGCGGGACCGGTTTCGCCTGCGGCTCGGGGTAGCGGTCCCGGTCGCGACGCTCTGTCCCTGTTCCAAGGAGATGGTAGAGACGGGTGCGCACAATCAGCGGGCGGAAATCCGCGTCGCGGTAGAGTTCCGGGAGTTCCTCTGGCTCGAGGACCTGATCGATCTGGTCGAGGACTGTGGTTCGAGCGAAGTCTACTCGCGGCTCGAGCGGGAAGACGAGAAACACCTGACGGCCCGGGCGCTTGAGAACCCGGCTTTCGTCGAGGACGTCGTCCGGAAGGTGGCGAAGCGGCTGGACGAGCATCCGCTCGTGACCGGCTACGAGGTCGCGGTAGAGAGCTTCGAATCCATCCATCATCACGATGCATATGCGTACATCTGCCGGCTCCCGGATGCAGTAGAAGGGGGCAGGACTGGAGGTGGACAATGAGAACACTGGTTGTGAACTGCTATCGCGACAAGGCTGAGGAGAAGATCAAGGGCTACGTCGCCCAGGCGGAACGCTTCTCCGAAGCTTTCGAGGTGCCGTGGGGAGTGCTGGAACCGGCGTACGACCTGGATATCTACTCGGCGGTGATCTTCTCCGGTTCCCAGTGGCTGCTCTCGGTCGAAGCCCCGCCGGCGCCGCTGGTCGAGTTCGTTCGTGACCTGAACGTACCCGCCCTCGGGATCTGCTTCGGTCACCAACTGTTCGCCCGAGCTTTCGGTACGCCGGTCTTGCCGGGCGACCTGATAGAGAGAAACGAGACCATCATCATCACCGAGCCGGGCCCGCTGTTTCACCATATGGGACCGGAGATGGAGTTCCTGGAGAGTCATCGCGAGTATGTCGTGCCTGAGCCGATTGAGCGGGCAGGTTGGCATGTCACGGCCCGGTCAGCATCGTGCCCGGTCGAGGCGATGCATCATCCGACCCGGCCGCTGTACGGTGTGCAGTTCCACCCGGAGCGTTCCGGGGTCAATGGCGAGCAGTTGTTCGACAACTTCTACAACCAGATTGTCATCCCGTTCGTCAAGGGGAAGTACCAGCATCCGCACGGCCGAACCTAGCGCCGGCGTTCGCCGGTTCGATTCAGGCTACAGCCGGTAGAACTCGAAGCTCGGACCGCGGTCGCGTGAGTACCTGAAACGCAGTGCCCCGGTTCCTTTGCCGTCGAGGTCAGTGAGGATGCCGCCACTCGGGCTGTACCAGTTGTGGTCGCTGTCCGACCAGAGCACGCGATGCTCGTACGCGGAGTCCCGCGAGAAGATGAAGTACTCCCCCTGCCACACGTAGTCCTGCTGGACCATGCCGCCCAGGACGGCAGTCACCCCGCTGACCCTAGCGAAGTCGCAGCCAACCGCTGAGTGCATGGGGTTGCTGTCTCTGACTTTCCGCTGAATCCTGCCGTCACGGACCACGAACTTCCCAATCTCGCGCAGGCCGCTGGGAGTCCAGTACATCTCATTGTAGGTACAGGCCCTGACATCGGACCTGCCTTCTTCCACCAGCAACACTGAATGCCCTGAATTCGATGGGTCGAGCACGCCCACCATCTTGTCAATTGGCGTCGCCCACGAAGGGCCTCCCAGCCCGAGCGCTCCATGGTCATTCCAGATCTGAGCGAGGTCCTTGCCAATCCAGCGGCAGACAGACAGCGTGACGGGATGATCGACCCCGTCGGGTTCGAACGCAGGAAGGCTCCGTACTCCAGCGAGCAGAACTTCGTTGATGGCATCGCGGTCCACATCACCGATGGAGACGTCAAAGCACCACCCGGGACGGCGACCCGAATCAGGCCTCAATGTCGCTTCAGCGGTCAGGGCGAACGTGCCTCTGACTAGTTCGTACTTCCGCAACGATCGGCTGCCGGCAACCACGATTTCGTCCAGCCCGTCGCTATCCACGTCTCCGGCAGTGACTATGCTGCCCGTGCTCAGCGGTGAACCGCCGTCCGGGGCTGCGATCGGCGCGGGCAGCGGTAGGCTGCATTGAGGCACAAAGCCTCCGTGCTGGAACGCGAAGGCCACGAGCATCCCGCCGCGCGAGGCCAGCAGGTGTTGACCGCCGGCAGAATCCAGCCGCGCGGCGAATCCAGTCTCGACCCCGGCGGGCAGCCTACCCGCGAAGGTCGGTGCGGGAAGTGACGCTTCAGTCGCGAACCCGAGCAGAACAAAGGCGAAGACCAGCAGAATCATCACGATCCAGTGTGCATCAGTACAGCCCGTTTGTCAAGTGTCCACGGTCGCGCACACGTCCGCGCCCCGAGCCCCGTGCGGGCAGCTGGCTACCTAGTCTAGCAGGGAATTAGAACGTGCGTCCGACCTGGAAGTGCGGCTCCCAGCCCGGGTTCTCTTTGTCGAATCCGTAGCCGAAGTCGAATCCGATAAGCCCGAGCATGGGGATTTCCAGTCTGACTCCGACTCCGGCGCCGCGCTTGAGATCAGAGAGGCTGAACTGGTCGATCGAGTTCCAGGCGTTGCCGGCATCGGCGAACGCGAGGAAGGAGAGCTGCCGAGACACCCGGAGTTTGTACTCGAGCGAGAAGATGGCTTCGGCCCGGCCGCCGATGGCGTAGCCTGACGACTTCGGGCCAATCGATTTCTCGCCGTAGCCGCGGACGCCGTCCACGCCGGTGCCCCCGGGCGTGAAGCGCTCGTAGATCGGGATTCTGTCCGCGGCTGTGAAACCGGTGATGTAACCGAGCCGGGTCCGACCCATCAGGCCGAACTTCCAGAACAGAGGGAAGTACTGGCTCATGTCGAAGACATGGCGGTGGAAGCTGATGTCGCCAACCGAAAAGTCGAACTGGTAGGTGGTGGACGAGCCGGTCAGTGCGTTGTAGATGTAGTCGCGCGAGTCCCGCGTGAAGGTCAGGCTCGGCCTGAATGCCGTCTTGTGCGTTGTGTCTCCGTAGATGCTGAACAGCGTGTCGGTCGGGTTGTACCCCGACTTGATTGACGTGGGCGGGACGTAGGCATCGATGACGCGCAGAGCAAGGTAGGCTCGCGTGTAGTCAAGCGGGAGCGGCCGCGAGAAGGAGAGACCGCCTCCGAGTTGCTGCTTGTCGTAGTAGTCATAGGTGTAGGTGTAGTACGAGATGTCGGCACCGGCCGACATCGGCCGGTCGAACAGCCAGGGCTCAGTGAAACCCAGCTGGACGTTGGTCTTCTTGCTGCCTCTCTCGAGCTTGACGTTTGCGTTCTGGCCCCGACCGAAGAGGTTGGGTTGCTGGAGCTCAACGTAGCCGGTGACACCATCGGTTGCCGAGTACGTGATACCGGCGCCGACGGTGCCAAAGAATGATTTCTCTTTCACCTTGTACACGAGGTCGATTGTGCCGGCCGTGTCGGCGCGGCGGTAGTCGATGGTGACGTCATCGAAGAACCCGAGATTGAAGATGTCGCGCTGCGAGCGCATCACCTCGGAGCGGCGGAAGGTGTAGCCGGGCAAAGAGCTGACTTCGCGGCGGATGACATTGTCGTGGGTCTGCTCGTTGCCCTCGATGCTGACCAGGCGGATGGTCGCCGGCGCGCCTTCGCTGATCTGGTAGGTGATGTCGACGGTGTCGGAGCGCACGTTCTCCACCGGCGAGACCTGCGTGTAGATGTAGCCTTCCTCGGAGTAGGCTCCGAACAGGTCCTGCAGAGTTGATTGGGCAAGCTTGGTGTTGTAGGGCTCGCCGGAACGGTAGCGGACGAGCTTGCGCAGGTCCGCTTCTTTCATCACGGAGTCGCCTTCGATGGCCACGTTGCCGAAGTAGTAGCGTGTGCCTTCGGAGACGCTGATCGTGATGCTGGCCCATCCCTGATCGAATTTCATGTCGTAGTCAAGGACCTTGGCGTCGATGAATCCGCGCTGCTTGTAGAAATCGACGATGCGGTCAAGGTCTTTGACGAACTCGTCTTCCTTCAGGTTCGCCTTGCGGTACCAGCGCTTCTGACGGTTGGTGAGCTTGATCTCCAACTGTTCATCCGTGAAGTAGTCGTTGCCCTCGATCTCGATGTTGCGGATTCGGACCGGGTCGCCCTCATCGATCTTGTAGGTCAGCGTCACCTGGTTGAGGGCATCGGGTTGGGCAGTTTCGTTTGCCACCCTGACGAGCAGGAAGCCCTTCTCTTTGTACAGCTTCAGGATTTCCTGCTCCCAATCGAACACCTTCTTGTCGGTGAGGATCTCTCCTTCCTTGGCCTTGACCTTGGCGTCGAGGTCCTTTCTGCGGACGCGGCGGAATCCTTCGTAGTCGACCGACTTTAGTTTCGGGAATTCGGTGGCGACAAAGGTGACGCGGACGCCGTCCGCGACCCTCGAAGTCTCGGCTTCGACCTGGGAGAAAAGCCCGAGGCCGTAGACCCTGCGGATCGCGTCCTCGAGGTTGGTTCGCAGGGCGTTCGCGGTCAGGGCCTGGCCGCGGCTGAGACCCGCCGTACGGACGATGAGCAGGGTGTCAGCGGTGGCGGCCCGCGCGGAAACGCCAATCAGGATAACCTTGCTGGTGTCAGGCTGCCCCGGCTGGGCCAGCAACAGGGCGGCGAGCAGCGCTATCACTGCTGCAGTGTCACCGACGGCTCGGCCATCTTCTCGGCGAAGACCAGTCGGTCGCCGTCACGGTCAACCAGGACGACGGAGCTCTCCTTGAAGCGACCGCGGAGCAACTCCTCAGCCAGCGGGTCCTCGAGCAGACGGCGCAGCGCCCGCTTGATCGGCCGGGCTCCGAACTGAGGGTCGAATCCTTCCTGGACCAGAAGCTCCTTGGCGGTAGTCGTCAGCTCAACGGCGAGCTTCTGTTCCTTGAGACGCGTGGAGAGGTCGCGAAGCTGGATTTCGACGATTTCCTCCATCTGTTTCCGGTCGAGCGGCCTGAAGACCAGCACTTCGTCGACGCGGTTCAGGAACTCGGGGCGGAAGAAACGTTTCACTTCGGTCATCACCTTGTCGCGGATGGACTCGTAGTTCGCGTCCCCGGTGGTCGCGCCGAAACCAAAGCCGCTCATGCCGCGGATTTCGGTCGAGGCGATGTTCGAGGTCATGATCACGACCGTGTTCTTGAAGCTCACCTTGCGGCCCAGCGAGTCGGTTATCTGGCCGTCGTCGAGCAATTGCAGCAGGATGTTGAACACGTCGGGGTGGGCTTTCTCGATCTCGTCGAAGAGTACGACCGCATACTGCTTGCGGCGCACCTTTTCGGTGAGCTGGCCGCCCTCCTCATAGCCGACGTAGCCCGGCGGCGCGCCGACCAGCCTCGAGACGTTGAATTTCTCCATGTACTCGGACATGTCGAAGCGGATGAGCGCGTCTTCGTCCCCAAACATGAAGCGGGCGAGCACGCGGGCCAATTCGGTCTTGCCGACTCCGGTGGGGCCGAGGAAGATGAACGAACCGATGGGCCGGCGCGGGTCCTTGACGCCGGCGCGCGAACGACGGATTGCCTTGGCGATCATCGTGATCGCCTTGTCCTGGCCGATGATGCGCTGGCGGATTTCCTCTTCCATGCGGAGCAGCCGGGCCGATTCCCGTTCCTCGAGTTTGGCCAGCGGAACGCCGGTCCAATTCGAAACCACGTAGGCGACATCCTCCTCGGTGACGACGGGGAACGAGCCGGCCTTCTCCCATTCCTTGCGTTTCCGCTTCAGGTATTCGGTCAGCTGCTTCTGCTCGTCGCGGATTTCGGCAGCTTTCTCGAACTCCTGTTTGCGGACCGCTTCTTCCTTGGCCCGGGCCGCTTTCTCGATCTTCTTCTCCAGTTCGTCCAGCTCGGGATTGATGACCGGTCGCATCAGCTTCACTCGTGAACCGGCCTCGTCGATTACGTCAATCGCCTTGTCGGGCAGGAACCGGTCGGAGATGTAGCGGTCGGCCAGGTAGGCCGCAGTCTCCAGTGCCTTCTCGTCGTAGGAGACGTTGTGGTGGAGTTCGTACTTCTCCTTCAAACCCTTGAGGATGCTGACCGTCTCCTGCGCGCCCGGCGCTTCGACCAGTATCTTCTGGAACCGGCGCTCCAGCGCCGAGTGCTTCTCGATGTGCTTCCGGTATTCCTCGAGCGTGGTCGCCCCGATAGCCTGCAGTTCGCCGCGGGCAAGCGCCGGCTTGAGGATGCTCGAAGCGTCAATCGCGCCTTCGGCCGCCCCGGCGCCGACTATCGTATGCAACTCGTCGATGAAAATGATGACGTCGCCCTGGTGCTGAATCTCGTTCATCACCGACTTGAGTCGCTCTTCGAACTGCCCCCGGTATTTGGTGCCGGCGACGATGGCGGCGAGGTCGAGAGCAAGGACGCGCTTGCTCTTGAGCAGGTTCGGTACCTTGCCGGCGACAATGCGCTGGGCCAGGCCTTCGACGATCGCCGTCTTGCCGACGCCGGCCTCGCCGATCAGTACCGGGTTGTTCTTCTTGCGGCGGGCGAGGATCTGGATGATGCGTTCGATTTCGCTTTCCCGGCCGATGATCGGATCGAGCTTGTCCTCACGCGCGAGTTGAGTCAGGTCGCGGGAGAAGTAGTCGAGCGAAGGCGTCTTGGTGCGCGACTTCTGCTGAGCAGAGCCCTTTTCCCCGCCCAGCAAGCGGGTGGTCTCGTTTCGCACCAGCTCGATGTCCATGCCCAGCGACTGGAGAATCTGGCACGCGACCCCCCGCTCCTCACGCAGCAGTCCGAGGAGCAGGTGCTCGGTGCCGATGTAGGTGTGGTTCATCTTGCGGGCCTCGTCGAGGGCGTAGTTCAGGCAAGAGCGTGCTTCCTGGTTCAGCGGCACCTCGCCGAGCACGAGGGTCTCGGAACCGGCGTCAACCGCATTCTCCACTGCGCGGCGCAGGTCGTCGGTGTTGACCCCGAGGTTGGTGAGGACGACGGCGGCCACTCCCTCACCCTCCTTGACTAGTCCGAGCAGCAGGTGTTCGGTGCCGATGTAGTCGTGGTGAAGTCGGACTGCTTCCTGGCGGGCAAGCGAGATTACTTTCCTAACTCTCTCAGTAAAACGTTCTTGCATGTTCCTTCAGAGTGTAGCTATTCCCCTCCGGAAGTCAACGCGACCGAGAGCTTCCGGCTATTCGCACCCGAGCAGTCGGGCGAGATCGGCGCCGGTGTGAACTGGCGCAAAGCAGGTCTGGTTGCGGCAGACGAATGCGGTCGGCTTGTTGTCAGTGGCGGCACGGCCATGGGTCAAAGGAATCAGACGTCCGGTAAGAACATCTGGTTGCCTGGCCTTGATGACCACGGCGGTGCGATAGTCGTCCGGGGTCGAAGCGAGGAGCGCGGCCATCGCGTCCGCGTCGGACGAGGATTCTGGCAGAAAGAGTACGACTTCGGTCCCGGGATGGAGGAGCAGGTCTAGCCCGGCGAGCATCAGGCTGAACGCGGGCGGGTAGGTGACCATCGTCCTGTAGAACCGGCGGAGAGTGGCCGCGGCCGCGCGCTCGTAGTCGTTCCGGCCGCAGAGACGTGCCAGCCGGAGCAGGTTCATCACTGCGACCGAGTTTCCAGACGGCGTCGCCCCGTCGTAGCCGTTCTTGATTCGGCTCAGAAGGCCGGCATCGGCGCGGGTGGTGAAGAACCCGCCTTGCTGGTCGAAGAAAAGCTCGAGCATACGGTCGCTCAGACCGAGCGCCGCCTCGACGTAGCGCGCGTCATAGCAGGCGTCGTAGATGTCGAGCAGTCCCTGGACCACGAACGCGAAGTCAGGGAGTTGGCCCGGCACACTCGTTGCCCCGGTCTTCAGGAGATGTGCCACTTCGTTCCCGCTGACCATCCTGTTCAGGATGAAATCGGCCAGGGCGCGAGCCAGGTCGAGGTAGCGGCTGTTCGCGAAGGCGTTTGAGCAACGGGCAAGAGCGGAGAGGGTCAGGCCGTTCCAGTCAGCAAGCACCTTGTCGTCGCGGCGCAGCGCCGGGCGCCGACCCCGCGCCGCGAGCAGTCGGGCGCGGATCTCCCCGAGTTTCGGCCAGAGCTCATCGAGGGCAACGTGGTGGACGTTGACGACCTGCTCGATGGGAACAGCGGTATGCAGCACGTTGGTGCCGTCGAAGTTGCCCGGCGCGGACACGCCGTAGAAATCACAGGCGAGCTTCGTCAGGTCCGGACCGACCGCCTGCGCGACCTGCGCCTCAGTCCATGTGTAGTACGCGCCCTCCCGACCGCCGGTGTCGGCATCCAGCGAAGCAGCAAAGCCGCCTTCAGGCAGGAGCATCTCTCGTTCCATCCACCCCAGCGTTTCAACGGCGATCGAGCGGTACGATTCCTCGCCCGTGGCCTGGAAGGCGCGCGCGTAGGTTTGGGCGAGCAAGGCGTTATCGTAGAGCATCTTCTCGAAGTGGGGCACCAGCCAGATGGTATCGGTCGAGTAGCGATGAAACCCGCCGCCGAGCTGGTCGTATATTCCGCCCTCGGCCATCTTGTGCAGCGTGAGTTCCACCATGGCGCGGGCCTGTTCGAACTCCGGCCGGCCCCCCGAATCCCGGAGTTGAGAGCCACGAAAGCCCGAATCCGGATGAAACGAAGCCGATTTCTGCGAATCCGCTTCGTTTCGCGTGCTTCGTGTCTTCGTGGCGTGCATCTCGGCTCCCGGTTTGCCCGACAAGCGCAGCAGGAGTGCGAGGTCGGTGGGGTTCGGGAACTTGGGTGCGACTCCGAATCCGCCATGCTCAGAATCGAATACCTCCAGCCGCTGCTTGTAGAACCCGCGCAGCGGCGTCTCGTCCATTTCGCCTTCGTGATCAGGCAGAGATGAGAGCCGGTTCAGCTCCACGGCGATACGGTTGGCGGCCTCGTCAATCTCGTGGCGCTGCGTGCGGAAGAAATGCAGCGCCGAAAGCAGCACGCGGTTGAATGCTGCCATGCCCGGACGAGGTCCCGGCGGGAAGTAGGTACCGCCATAGAACGGCTTCAGTTCGGGCGTCAGGAAGACCGAGAGCGGCCAGCCGGCAGAACCGGTCAGGATGCGCACCGCCTCGATATACACCTCGTCGATGTCGGGCCGCTCTTCCCGGTCCACCTTGATGCTGACGTAGTTGGCGTTCAGGATCTCGGCGATCTTCGGGTCGGAGAACGATTCGCGGGCCATCACGTGGCACCAGTGACAGGCCGAATAGCCGATGGAGAGGAAAATCGGTTTGTTCTCTGCCTTGGCCTTACCTAGTGCCTCCTCGCCCCACGGATACCAGTCGACCGGGTTCTCCGCGTGGTCGCGCAAGTACGGGCTGGCTTCGTTCGCGAGGCGGTTGGACATCGAGGAAAGAGACTATTGCGGGCAGAGCCGGAAGTCAACCGGTAGGGTCACGCCTCGTCAACTCGGGTTGCCACCAGGCGCCGATTCGGATGCCGGGGACTACATGGAGGTTGCTCGATTGGTCAAGGCTGGGTTTGACAGGGATGGGCGTGGGCGTATCATTGCTGTATGAACAGACTGGTGGCTGTTCTGCTGGGCGCGGCCGTTGCGACTGCGGCATTCGGCCGTGAGCCGAGGTTAGAGGAGCATCTCGCGGTGCGGGAGAGTCTGTCGCGGGTGCATCCGAGGATGAGGGCGAGGTGGCTCAAGGAGCGCGGGGTTGAAGACCCGTACTACACGAGCGTCAGGATGCCGGCGACTGAGAGTTCGGGACTCGAGCTAATCGGACGTTGGTCATACGGGCCGTCGTATGACGTTGACGGCAGGACCACTCCGAGCGAGACGCTCGTTGCGCTGGCGCGCGGCTCGGGCGTGAGCCTGCTCAGGTTCTCAAGGCGGGATTCCCTTTCAATCGAGCTTCTCTCGGACATCAATGCCGAGGGGCTGATGTGCCGCGTGAAGGTCGCGGGCACGCTTCTCTACGTCGGCTCGCGGAAGGGGCTTGAAATCTACAACATCGCCGACGAGCAGAATCCGATGAGGCTCTCGTGGACGCCACTGCCGCTCAACGACTTTGCCCTTCAGGATTCGCTCGTTTACACCATCAGCGGCTACTATTCCGACGGTGGCGATGACGACTCGTTTCGTATCTACAACGTCTCGAATCCAGCCAATCCGGTCTTCCGCGGAGCCTGCCGCGACTCAGGCTACCTGGTCTCGGTGGCAGGCAACACGGCGTTCATTGGCGACCGTTGGGGTCTCTACGTCATCGACGTCACCAATCCCGCGAGTCCGCACCGAATCGGCTCCTGGGGTAGCGCAATCGAGCAGGTGGAGGTCAGAGGGCATCTCTGCTACGTCACGACTTTCAACCCGAACGTGCCGGGCGACATCACGTTCCACGTCCTTGACGTTGCCGTTCCGTCGCTGCCATACCAGATTGGCTCGCTGGACTCTGCCGGCGGCAACGATGTCTTCCTCGTCGATACGCTGGCGTTTGGAGCAGGCGAGAGCGACTTCAACAGGATGACTATCGTGTCGATAGCAGATTCGACCAGACCCCGCCTGCTAGGCTCTGCCGGAAGGCCCGGCTGGGGCTATGGCGTCTGGACCAACGGGCTAGCCCAGACTGCCTTCGTTGGTTCCCACTGGACGGGCTTGCAGATATATGACATCGGGAACACGTCGCTGCCGGTTCGCGACACCTTCCTGCTGGATGCCGACCAAGCCTTGGACGTCTACATCGACAACGACAGGGCCTACGTGGCGAACCAGATGTCCGGACTGAAGATACTCGACGTCACCGACCCGGCGAGGCCCACCACTGCTGGTTCCTATGACACGGCCGGGCAGAGGCCGTTCATGAGCTCGGTAGTCGCGCGCGACTCTCTCGCGTTCGTGGATTGGTACGCGGTGCCCGTCTTCAGGGTGATGGAGGTAAGCGATCCATCGCGCCCTTTGATGCTCGGTGGGGTCGACGTGTTCAATCCGCCCGAGGACATGGTCCTGCGTGACAGCTTCGTTTACTGCGCCGAAATGAACCGCTTCCAGATTGTCAACGTCGCCCGGCCAAGAGAGCCGGTGCTGGTGGGGAGCTGCAACACGCAGGAGCAAGCGTATGGTCTGTGCGTCGCAGATTCGCTGGCATACGTGGCTAACTACCCGTTTGCCATCATCAACGTGAAGCAACCATCGAATCCAAGTGTCGTCGGCACGATTTCCCGCGGTGCGTGGAATGGGACGGTTCGCGACACGTTTCTGTTCCTGTCATCGGGGAGCATTCTTGTCTACAGCGTCGCCGACCCAAGCCAACCTCGGCTGCTGGACTCGCTCAGCGTCGGGGCAATCACGTTTTGGGTCGAGGCGGTCGGCTCGCTGCTGTACACCAACAACACCGATGGCGTAAGAGTGGTAGACGCAAGCGACGTTCACAACATGCGGGTCCGTGGCTATGCGACTCTTCCATACTCAGTAGGAAGGTTGAGCTACGCGTCGCCGCACCTTTATGTCGCGTGCGGGGAGGCCGGTGTTTGCATCTTCGAGTCAACACAGGTTGCCGTCAGCGAAGAACGACACGCCGTTCCGAGAGGTGGAGGGCTGTTCGTCAAGCCCAATCCGGCTAGGGGCGTAGCCTTGCTCCTGGGAGCGCAGGGTCTCTCGTATCCCGTTGTCGTCCGAGATGTTGCCGGGAGGGTCGTGCCCCGCGCAGTCGCAAGCCACGAGACCAACGGCGGTTTGACGCTCGACCTGACGGGCGTCCCACCCGGAGTGTACTTTGTCGAGGTTAAGACAAGAGAAGAGGCAGCAAGAGTCAAGTTCGTAAGACAATAGGAAGAAGTGATGAAGGGAAGCACGTCGAAACTAGTCGTCGTGCTGCTGGTTGCGTTCGGCTCCACGATGGCGCTCGTCCGCGCCTTCCACACCGAACCAGTGAGCGTGGCGCTGTCGGGCTGGACTGGCACGATGCCGCCGAACAACTACGTGAGTCAAGTACTAACGATCAACTTCGATGAGCTGGATAGCACGGCGGGTGCTTACTGTGAACTGTTTGCGGGCACGCAGTCCGGAGGCGGGCCATACCACGTCTCGGTCAAAACGTATCCGGGCAGCGCTGAGGTCGCAAGTGCCAGCCAAGACGGGCACGTGGACCACAAGTGGGTCCGGTTCAATCTCAATGTGCTGCATCCCGAATCAATCGTGAAGGGCAAGAAACTGGAGTTCCGGTTCACCCGAGGCGTTATGGTCCCCGGGGAGAGCTTTCAGTTCTATTATGACAGCGTGTGCGGATACAACTACGGCTTCATGATAGCGCCGACTCTGCAATCCGTGCCGGTGACGGCCGGACTGGCGATGAGGGTGTATGGACGGATGAAGCCGGTCAGCGACGTCTGGCGAGCCTGCCATGACCACGGAGATGACCCACCCTTTGGCAGCGATAGCGCTCTGTCGGCCCTGGTGAAGGCCAAGTCCATGGGCGTGAAGTGGCTCAGAGATGACTTCCTGTGTTGGGGCTCGTGGGATAGCCCGGAAAGCCTCAGAGGCAAGATCAAGTCGATCTACAATCGTTACGACAGCATGGGGTTCAACATGGTCGGCATTCTTTGCTACGGAAGTGACGACTCGACGAAGAGCAGCGGCCCGCCGGGCTCCGCCGGTTCTTGGGGCAAGTACCCGCCGCGCAACCTGTTCGCCGATGTGCACAGTGACACCAACTGGTGGGCAGGATACTGCCGGAGCATCATGGAGAACCTTCCCTTGGTGAAATACTGGGAGGTCTTCCCTGAGGCAAATGCGGAGTGGTACTGGAAGGACCCGGACATCGCCTACTACCAGGGCCGCAGCGGCCTGTGTTGGGACACGATCGATACGCCCATTGAGCGATGCAGCCTCTATGTGCGGATGTGCGTCATTGCCGAGAGCGTTGCTCACGAGTCGGGAGGCGGACGGAAGATTATCGGAGGAGCGCCTTGGCGGCTGCGGGATCCCTGGTGGGTAGACGGAGACACCACGTGCTGCCCGGGCGTGATCTGGCTTGAACACGTGTTTGAGTTGGCCGAGCGCGCCTACGGGGGCATGCAGAACTGCTTAGACATCGTGTCAGTCCATCCATACATGTGGACGGATTCGGTGGGTTGTCCGAACCGCTTTTCGGAAGACGAATTCACTATTTGCCTCGACACGGCGCGCCGGGCCATGCGCGAGGCCGGGCATCCGGACATGGAACTGTGGGCAACCGAGTACGGCTGGCCCCGGTGGAGGCAGCTCATGCCGGACAGCCTCCTGACGGATACACTCGTTCAGGCCGACAACATCTGCAAGTTCTACACCTCAGCGATAGCGCGGCAGGCCGACCCGCGGGGAGGCTATGATAGAGCGACCCACTATGAGCTGACCAGCCTACACCATCCCGATGCTGATAACCAAGGTTTCGGTCTTCTTGATAGAGAACCAAGTCAGCATCTCATGCCGCACGGTTGGGCATTCACGCAGGAGTCCTTTCTCACCGGCAAGCGGCTCAACGGGCGGGTCATAACCGGTGACACGGCGGTTGACGACCACACTCGGGTGTATGAGTTCGAAGACACGACGGCGTTGAAGAAACGGACGTGGGTATGCTGGCAGGACGAGGCCGTAGCGGCCTACACGCCGGTACCGGTGCGGAACGACACGGTCGATACGGTGGCGCTCGCCTACAACGGGTCGCCGCCGGCCGACGAGAAGGATGCTGAGCAGTCCGGCTGGCTGCACATTGCCCTGGATCCGCGGCCGGCATTCGTGATGGAGAAAACCGTCGCCAGTCGCCCGGACCTGGTTGTGGACAGCGTACGGTACTTCCAGCCACCGGACACGATTGCCGTGCGGGCCTGGGTCACTAACAGCGGCAATCGCTCAACGCCTCTTCAGCAACCGGGGGAACAGCCGTTCCCGACTTGGGCGGTGTTGTATGCGAACGGTGACTCCATAGCCCAGGTGGTCTACACGGGTTCTATCGCGGTAAGTGAGCAAGTCTTGTTCGAGTTCGGGCGCGGCGCTGTCCAGATGCCACAGACGGCCCTTCTCGCGGTCAGGGTCAACCCGGGCCAGAGCTACGTCGAGCTCGGGACCGGTGACAACAGGGGATACCGACTGAAGCCCCAGCCGTAGGCGCAGCGCGCGTGGCTTGCGCTTGAACTTGGGCTTGCGCTAGACGAACCGGAAACGGCTGATGAAGTGGCGCATCGGCCGGTCCTGGCCGTAGACGACTTCCACGCCCGGAATCTCGTCGCGGCGACGGTAGAGGATGCCGACCGCCTCGGCTGCGGACAGCAGGTCGGTGTCTTCATAACAGAGCCTCGGCACGGCGGCGCGGACGTTGTTCACCCTCGGGTCCGATGGAGCTTCCTTGCCGTCCACCATCTTGCCGAACGCGTAGACGCCAAGCTCGCACATCCGGTGCCCGGCGATCAAGAGCAACGCAGTGAGACTGATGCCCGGGAACTGGTCGTCGCGCAGCTTGGTACGGGCGAAGAACTTGTCGAGGTCGAGGTAGATGGCGTGGCCGCCGACCGGCTTGACCACCACGCTCGCGTCGCACTGCTCGTCAATCGCTGCCCCGAACTTCCGTACCTGGTTGATGCGGTGCGTGAGGTACTCCCCATACACGATTGTCTTCAGCCCCTCGACTACGCCCTTGAGGTCGCGGCCGGCAAGACCTCCATAGGTCGGGTGCCCTTCGACCAGAATCTGGTGTCCGACGAGCATCACCCGCAGTTCAGGGTAGCGCTTGGCCAGCAGACCCTGCTCGTTCACGACCAGACAGCCTCCTATGTTCACGAGTCCGTCTTTCTTCAGGCTGATGTGGAACCCGTCAACGTGCTCGAACATCAGCCGAACGACCTCCGCCACGCTCTTGCCCTTGCAGAGCGGCTCATTCTGCTGGTTGAACCATGCGTTCTCGGCGAACCGGCAGGCGTCGAACAGGAATGGGACTTCGTAGCCGCGGCAGAGCTTGGCCGTGGCACGGATGTTCGCGAGCGACACCGGCTGGCCGCCGCCGGTGTTGTTGGTGATAGTCATGTAGACGACGGGAATGCGTTCCCTCGTCATTGGGTCGGCGAGCAGTGCCTCAAGCTGGGCCAGGTCCATGTTGCCCTTGAAGAGCGAGGTCTCGTCCTTGGCTCTCAGGTCGGGGGAGAAGAGGTTGCGCGCCTCGAAGCAGTTCGCCTCGATGTTCGCCTGCGTGGTGTCGAAATGGCCGTTCGACGGGATGATGTAGAACGGCTCGTTGCCAACGCGCTTCCCCGGAGCGCCGAGGATTGCAGCCATGCAGGTGAAGAGTCCGTGCTCGGCCGCGCGTCCCTGGTGGAATATGAAGACGTTCTCCTGGTCGCGGTCGCGGTTCTCCCACTGCGGGCCGAAAGTCTCGACGATCTGGTTCTTGAATTCGAAGTAGCCCTCGTTCGACCCGTAGGACTCATCGCCGAGCAGAAGCTGGGACCACTGCTTCATCGTCATGGTGGTCGTGCCCGAATCGGTGAGCAGGTCGCAGCCGGGAATCATCGCTGCCGGGAACTTGAAGACGTTAAGTCCTCCCTGCTCCAGCAACTTCCGACGCAGCTCGCGGTCGTCAATGGAGGAAGGACGGAACGAGACGGCGGCGTTGCGGTACGGTCGGGGCCGACTCTGGGCCTTGCCGAATTCAGATGTCCAATCGTCGAGGGTGAATCTCACGGGGCGGATTATACAAGCTCACCTCGGCGAGTCAAACCAGCGGAGGTAGACCGTGCATCACGACAGAGACGCCACAAAGAGAACGCAGGCTAGACCGCCAAGGACGCCAAGGTCTAAAGCGAGCAACCACGGATGAATGCTGATGGACACAGATGGGTTTGGGTCCAGGCCGGAGCTTGTGCTTGAGTTCGGGCTTGCGCCGGATCAGCGCTGCAGGACGACGCGTGCGGTGGCGTGCTCACCAGAGATTTCGCAGCGGATGAAGTAGGCGCCGGCGGGCAAGTCCGAAGTGGAAAGGGGAAATGACGAAGTCGAGACCTCACGCGAGAGAACCATTCGACCCTGACTGTCGTACATGCGCAGCGTAAGGGGCTTGGAGCTTGAGGTCGTGGGCGTGAAGCTGACTCTCGTCGCTCCACGGCACGGGTTCGGCTCGCAGGTGAGGGAGAGCGCGGGGGCCCGAGTTGGATTTGCCTTCGGCTCTGCTACCGCGACGTTGCCCAGCGAATCGGTCTTGATGAGGTAGACGTCATTCTCGACTACGCCGAACGACCGTGTGAGGCCGGTGACAACATAGCCGCCATCGGCGGTCTGCTGGACCGAACGACCTTCGTCGTAGGGCCCGTCGCCGAAGGTCCTTGTCCACATCGCGCTGCCGTCGGCCCCGGTCTTGATGAGCCATGCATCGGATGGATATGAACCGTTAGAGGCGGTCAGGCCGCCGACGATGTAGCCGCCATCGGTGGTCTGCTGGACCGAGAAGCCTTGGTCCACGCTCCGTCCGCCAAAGGTCCTCGTCCACTGCGTATCGCCGCGCGCGTCGGTCTTGATCAGGTAGACATCGCTGCTCTCTGCGCCAAAGGAGGTAGTGGGGGCCACGATGATGTAGCCGGTGTCAGTGGTCTGCTGGATGGAACGGCCTCCTTCGCTGCCTGTGCTGCCGTAGGTCCTGGTCCACAGTGTGTCGCCGCCGGCGTCAGTCTTGACCAAGTACACGTCGTAGCTACTCGGAGAGCGGGCGTTGCCTGCGATGATGTAGCCGTCGTCGACTGTCTGCTGGACCGAGTAGCCGTTGTCGTTGCCCGTGCCGCCATAGGTTCTGGTCCACATTGTGTCGCCGTGAATGTCGGTCTTTACGAGGTAGACATCGGCCTGTCCCATGCCAAAGGATCTCGTGTATCCAGTGATGATGCAGCCGCCGTCGGCAGTCACTTGGACAGAAGGACCACAGTCGTTGGAGTCGCCGCCGAAGGTCTTAGTCCAGAGCGTGTCGCCGTTGGAGTTGGTCCTAATGAGGTAGACGTCCTCGTTGCCCGCACCGAAGGAGGATGTCTTTCCTGAGATGATGTAGCCGCTATCGGTCGTCTGTCGGACGGAGAAGCCAAAGTCGTTCGAGTCGCCGCCGAAGGTCCTAGTCCAGAGCGTGTCGCCGAGGGAGTCGGTCTTGATGAGGTATACGTCTGTGTTGCTTCCCTCGAAGATGGAGGTTTGTCCAGCAATGATGTAGCCGCCGTCGGCGGTCTGTCGGACCGAGAAGCCGCGGTCGTCGCCTATTCCGCCGTAGGTGCGCTGGAAGGTGATTTGGGCGGGGAGGAATGAGGGCAAGAGGATTGCGGCCAAGGCGGCCAGGGCCAGAGCGGAAGAGAACCGGTTACGATACATGACGACCTCCTGAGACCATTTCGTGAGCGTCTGAGATGATAGGCTCGGGGCTGGGCTTGTCAAATGCGCGGGCGCGAACCTACGGTCGTGGGTTGCCGCGGAGGTTGATACCTACCGGACAGCTTTCTGAATAGCTCGGGACATTGGTCTCCGGATTGCCTGGCAGGTTGCTCTCTGGGCTCGCTTCCGGGCGATTCGCCCGGCAGCCTGTGGAGCTATCCGCGGGGCAGTTCTGCCCGGAGCTCTCCGGGCAGTTCGCCCTGCTCCTATCCGGACAGCCTTCCGAATAGCTGACCGAACAGCAGTCCGGATAGCTCTCCGGATTCCTCACCGGATAGCCTGCGGAGCAGTCTCCCGAACTGCTCGCGGGGCAGCCTCGAGAACAGCTCGCAGAATAGCCTGGGGGACGGGACAGGGGAGAAAGGAGAATGACGAATAACT
The DNA here is from genome assembly GCA_016867815.1 of candidate division WOR-3 bacterium. Taxonomy (NCBI): domain Bacteria; kingdom Pseudomonadati; phylum Caldifarciminota; species Caldifarciminota bacterium. Next base: position 60,019 of record VGIR01000003.1, read on the forward strand.
AATTGCTAATGGGGAAGTTAGGAAACCGGAAGGCTCGACCGGAGGAGGACATATAGGAAACTGGGAGGGTGCGGCCAGCCTCAAATGGGGTGTCGGATTGCGCCTGCTTCCGAAGGAAGTGGGGAGCCTCTTGATGCGGTCCGGGCGAGAGCCGGGACACGACTGCGGACGAAAGCGCGGACAGCCACGGGCGGATCCCAAATGGGGACAGTCCCACAGAGCGCTTGCGTCGGACTCAGCGCGGGACAGTCCCCATTCGGGCGGGACAGCTCCCGCATCCGCCTGCAAGACTGGGGACACGATCCCAAACGTCGGACGTTTGGGTCATGTCCCTGCGCTGCTTCGTCTGGGGGCGAGGAAGAGGACTGCAATGACCGGGCGGACAAATGAGCCGCCGTGGGCATCGATGAGCTTGCGAATGGCACGGAAGACTTCGTTCCTGACCTTGGGTGCGAGGATGGCGTGGTCGGACATGGTCTTCAGCAGTCCGATGTAGCTGTCAGCCGTGTACTCCTTCTGCCACGGGTAGCGGAGAATGGTGACCGGGCCGAACAGGCCCGAGCTCGTGATCTTCCTGCTCTGCCGTAAGATGCGCTCTTCCGGCGGTTTGGAGAGATGCACCTGCGGAGCGATGCGACGGTAGAGTGCACGCAGGTCGTTGTAGAACCTGTTGTCGGGGACATCCACGAAGTTCCAAAGCAGGGCCAGCGAGCCGGATGGTCTCAGTACCTTGGCGCAGCGCGTGAAGGCAAGCTTGGCAGGAATCCAGTGGAAGGCGGTGGCAGACAGGGCAAGGTCAAAGGGCTCGGGGCAATCTGCCCTCGGGACACGATCCGAAATCGCAGGACGATTTCGGTCATGTCCCACGGGCTGCCAATCTTCGAAAGCTGTGTTGAGTATCTCGACGTTGGGGAAAGCTGCCAGGTTCTCGCGGCAGAGGCGGGCCATGCTCGCGCCCAGTTCGATGCCCGTGATCGAGAAGCCGCGGCGGGCGAGGGGTAGAGTTGCTTGCCCGGTGCCGGGGCCGATTTCCAGGATGCGGCCGGCTACCGGGATACCCGACATCCGTACCAGGTCGTTGAATAGCGGTTCGGGGTAGCCGGGCCGGAACCTGTCGTACAGCCGGGCGCCGGCATCGAACGAGTGCTTTCTCAGTTGATGCCGTTCGCGCGCTTTCAAGGGGCGGTCCGGGAGTTCGTGCCCACGCATTGATCTGAGTAGTCCTGAGCTTACCGCGCTCCCGGGCACGCGTCCACATCCGGCACTGCGAAAAGCGAGCCGCGAGTCCTGCCGGAATGGTTGACCGGCAAGGAGAGGGGGCTATCATATTACTCTCTGGAAGAGTACCAAAGGAGCAAAGCGATGAGACAGCTGCTTGTATTGCTGGTTCTGGTTTCCGTTCCGCTCTCGGCGGCAACGATGACGAGGACCGCGAAGTTCGCTCAGAGCGATCTGGTCATCTCCTCCCAGGACGGCTTCGACAACATCGAGCTGCCGGGCGGAGTCGGACTGATCCAGCCGGGCGCGCCGCGCGTGCCGCGCGTGGTCGAGGCGCTGGCGATTCCTTCCGGGGCCGTGCCGACGGGCGTGCAGGTCACGGAAGTGGAGTGGACGACGCTGCCCGGGACCTACAAGATAGGGCCGGCCCAGCCGGACGTGCCCCTGCCGCAGCCCGGCAAGTCGTTCACGCCCACGCTCTACAAGCAGGACGAGGCCATCTACGGGTCGAGCCAGCCTTACCCCGCCACGGTTGCGGTACTGACCGGCTACGGGACGATGGGCGGGTATCGCATCGCTCACGTTGAGCTGCACCCGGTGCGCTACATCCCGACCACCGGTGAGCTGCAGGTAGCGACGAAGCTGAGCTACCGGCTGGAGCACGCCGGCGGCCTGCCCGCTGCCGTGGCGACGCCGCACCAGCAGACGCTGTTCGGCGACATGGTGCGGTCTTTCGTCAAGAACGCCAGGGACGTCAACAAGCATGCACCTCAGGTACGTCGCGCGACGTCGCTGTCACTCCCGTCCGGCCACTATGAGTACGTGGTCATCACCGACTCGGTGATGGACACGGTGTTCCAGCGGCTGGCGGACTGGAAAACTGCCAAGGGTGTTCCCGGCACGGTCGTGCGGACGAGCTACATCTACGCCAACTACTCCGGATACGACAACCAGGAGAAGATCCGCAACTTCATCAAAGACGCCCGCACTACCTGGGGCACGATCTACGTGCTGCTCGGCGGCCAGGGCGACTATGTCTCGAATGGCCAGAACATCATCCCGACGCGGATGGCGAACTACGGCGAGGACGAGCCCTGCGACCTCTACTATGCCGGGCTCGACGGCACCTGGGACTTCAACAACAACCACACCTACGGTCAACTCGCCGACTCGGCCGACATGTACTCGGATGTTTTCGTGGGCCGGGCTCCCGTCTACAACGTTGCCATGGCCCGGAACTTCGTGAACAAGGTCCTGAAGTACGAGCAGGACCCGCCCACCGGCTTCATCAAGAAGATGGGGTTGTACACCGCGATTCTCTGGTCGAGCTACGAGGAGCGGCCGTTGCAGGAGTCGCTGGCCCGCATGACGCCGTCCGGCTGGTCCGACCAGAAGCTCTATGAACGGACAAGCACGCTCTCCCGTCAGGCGGTCAACGACTCGATGAAAGGCGGTGTCGGCATGGGCCACTGGAACGGCCACGGCAACCAGAGCGGCATTTACATGGGCTCCAACCCGTTCTTCAATTCGAGCGATGCCGACGCGCTCACTAACGGCGACAAGACCGGCATCGTGGTTTCCATTGCCTGCGACTGCGCGGCGTGGGACTGGGTGCCGAACGGCGACTGCCTGGCCGAGCACATGGTCAACCGGGTCGGCGGCGGCTGCGTCGCCACGATCATGAACACCCGCTATGGCTACGGTGCGCTGAACCAGCAAGGCCAGTACGTGCCCGGTCCGTCCGAGCGGCTGGACACCACCTTCTTTGCCGGGGTGTTCTACTACGGGGCGCCGCATACCGGCCAGGCGCTGGCACGCTCCAAAGCCTGCTGGGCGCCCTATGCGGATTCGCTCTACCAATATGACATGCAGCGGTACTGCATCTACGACCTGAACCTGATCGGCGACCCGGAGACACCGCTCTGGACCGCCGACCCGACGGCCCTCAGCGTCTCCCACGCCGGGGTGGTGAACATCGGCAACAACATCCCGTATTCAGTCACGGTGACGGCGGCGATGGACGCGCCGGTGGAGTCGGCGATGGTCTGCCTCAAGAAAGGCAGCGAAGTGGACGTGAAGGGATGGACCAATTCCAGCGGGCAATTGACGCTCTACGTGTCAGCCCAGACGCCCGGGCAGATGTTCATGGCGGTGAACTCCCGGAACCACTACATCTTCCAGGATACGGTAACGGTCATCTCCAGTTCGCGCTACGTATCGCACCTGCGTTCGGCCATCTCCGATCCGGGGCCGGGCGGCAACAACGACTCGATACTCAACCCGGGCGAGACGGTCAAGGTACCGATGTGGGTCAAGAACTGGGGTCAACTGACCGCCAACTCGGTTACCGCCAAGCTGAGGACCTTTGACCCGAATGCCCAGGTGACCGACTCGGCCAGGACGTTCGGCAACATCAACGCCGGGGATTCCGCCTACACCGGCTCGAACGGGTTCGGCCTGCGAGTGAACTCGGGCCTGAACAACGGTTATCCGGTCACCTGCTCGCTCTACTGCCGGGATGTGCTCGACTCAACCTGGGTTTCGGTCGTAACCTACTTGGTCGGCGCACCGGTGCTGGCCAAGCGGGCCGTGACCGTGGTTGACTCGGCCCATGGCGGCAACAACAACGGCCGCATCGACCCGAACGAAACCGTGGACCTGATGATCCGTATCGGCAACACCGGTCTCGGCCATGGGTACAACAGCCGCGCCGTGCTCAAGTCCGGTGATGCCCGGTTCACTGTAAGCGATTCGACCGCGAGCTACGGGCTGATTCGGAAGGGTGACAGCGCCAGCAACGCGTCGGATCTCTTCACCGTCCATGCCGGCTCGATTCCCCCGGAGACGCCGGTCTCCTGCACGCTCCGCTACTATGCCGACGGCGGGTACACGAAGACCGAGCAGCTCACGATAGTCGTGGGCGAGCTGCGGTCGAGCGACCCCGTTCCGGACGGCCCGCGCACGCCGGTAGTCTACTACGCCTACGACGATGGCGATTCGCTCTACACCAAGCACCCGGCCTATGAATGGGTTGAGATCAACGGCGTCGGCACGCAGCTGAGCTTCTCGCAGAACGACGATGTGACGATGATTAGTTTGCCGGCAGCGTTCGGACCGTTCAAGTTCTATGGCCAGCGCTACACGCAGATCTCGATCTCTGCCGACGGCTGGATTGCCGGCGGGAACTACACGACGGGCAACTACACCAATACGCAGCTGCCCAGCACAGCGGCGCCACGGGCGGCCATGTTCCTCAACTGGGACGACCTGGCGCCTGCCACCGACGGCTCAGGCTACCTCTACTACTACCATGACACCGCCAACCACCGTTTCATAGTCGAGTACGACTCGGTGGAGTACTGGAACACCTCAGGCGCGGATAAGTTCCAGGTCATTATCTACGATACTACCGTCACGACCTACACGGGTGACAATGCTTTCCTGGTTCAGTACAAGACCGCCAACATGTACACCGGTGCCACGCTCGGCATCCAGGACCAGACCAAGGTAATCGGCATCCAGTGTCTGTTCAACGGCAGCTACCACAAGGCCTGCGAACCGATTGCTCCGGGACGGGCGATCCTGTACACGACCGATCCGCCGACAGTCGCTGTGGCGGAAGAGCACAAACCGGCCAGCGTGCCGACGAAGCTGGCTTTGAGCGTCCGTCCCAACCCCTTGCGCACCCGCGTCTCGCTCTCCTACGCGGTGCCGGTTGCTGGGCGCGTGAGCATCAAGGTGTATGACGCTGCCGGCAGAGTCGTCCGCGACCTCGTCAACGAGGAGATCGCCGCGGGCCGGTACTCGGCTACCTGGGACGGCAGTTCTGCCGATGGCAGGAGGATTGCCAATGGCGTGTACTTCTGCAAGCTCGTTTCACCGATCGGGGCGCGTCAACAGAAGCTGGTAGTCGCCCGGCGCTAGGCGCGAGACATGAACCGTGGGGCGGGCTCTGGCCCGCCCCTTTTCTTTTCGTCCGGCCCGGGGTTCTCTGGTTCGATGCGTCGCTCGCGGAGCACCCGAACCAGCGCGTGGTCTGCGGCCCTTCGCGGCAGGTCCGGGCCGTCCACCATTGACCCACGGGCTCGCGAAGTTATCATTGTTGGTCTGTTACCACATGCAAAAGGAGTATAAGTGAGAAAGTGGCTCGTATTGCTGGTTCTGATATCGGTTCCGCTGCTGGCCGGTACGGTTACCCGAACGGCAAGCTTCGACAGTGATGATCTGATCTTCTCCACGTATGGCGGGTTCGACAATGTCGAGCTGCGCGGCGGGACCGGGCTGCTCCAGGTCGGAGCGCCGCGCGTTCCGCTGGCCGTCCAGCGCGTGCTGGTCCCGGCCGGCGCCGTTCCGACAGGGGTCGAACTCGTGTCCGCAGACTGGACCACGATTCCCGGACGCTACAACCTGGCGCCGGCCCAGCCGGACGTGCCGCTGGCGATGCCGGGCAAGGTCTTCGACCTGCCCGAGCAGGCACAGGACCAGGCGATCTACTCGGCCAACACCTTCTATCCATCCAGTTGCCTGCGGCTGGGGGAGCCAGCGACGCTGGCCGGGTACCGGATGGCGTCGGTGGAATTGCGGCCGGTACGGGTGAACCCGGTTTCGGGCGAGCTGCAACTCGCGACGCGCATCGAGTACCGGATCAGTTACGATGCCGGCAACAGCGATGCTTTCGTGCCGTCGCAGGAGCAGCGCGACTACTACTCCGCTATGGTGCGGGAGATGGTCGTCAATGACAACGATGTCAACCGCTTCGCGCCCTCGGTCCGCCGTTCGGCCACGCTCTCACTACCGTCCGGTAACTACGTGTACGTAGTCATCAGCGCACCACCGCTGGACACGTGCTTCGCCAGACTGACCGCCTGGAAGACCCTGAAGGGTGTGCCGGCCACGACCGTTCTGCTTTCCTACATCACTGCGAACTACTCCGGCTACGATACGCAGGAGAAGATCCGCAACTTCATTAAGGACGCGTACCAGACCTGGGGCACCCGCTACGTGCTGCTGGGTGGCTCTGCCGACCACAAGACCAGCGGGCAGAACATCATTCCGACGCGCGACTGCTGGTACACGACCCTGGGCATCGGGTACTACAATGACGAGGATACGATTCCCTGCGATCTCTACTACGGTGGGCTCGACGGCACGTGGGATGCGGACAACGACCACGTCTATGGCGAGACGGGAGACCAGGCCGATATGCTGAGCGAGGTGTTCGTCGGCCGGGCGCCGGTGTACAACGTGGCCAAGGCCCAGAACTTCGTGAACAAGACCCTGGTCTACGAGCAGAACCCGCCCAGCGGGTACGTGACCAAGATGCTTGTGCCGGCCGCGATCCTGTGGGATAGCTACAATGAGCGGCCGATGCAGGATTCGATTGCCCGGATGACCCCGAGCGGTTGGACTGACGCGAAGCTCTATGAGCGGACGAGCACTCTTTCAAGGCAGCGGATGCGTGACTCCATGAACTCGGGCTACGGCCTGGGCAACTGGGTCGGCCACGGTGACGAGAACGGCATCTACATGGGTGGGGGTGCCTACCTCAACTCCAGCGACGCCGACGGGCTGACCAACGGCAACAAGCTGGGTATCCACAGCTCGATCGCCTGCTTCACCGGCGCCTGGGACGAGGTCCCGGGCGGAGACTGCTTCTCGGAGCGCCTGATGAACCGGGTCGGCGGCGGTGCTGTCGGTATCGCGATGAACTCGCGCTACGGATTCGGGTCACCGCCCAATCCGGGTCCTTCAGAGCTGCTGGACACCGTCTTCATGTCCCGGATCCTGAACCACTCCGAGTACCGCGCCGGCCAGGCGCTGGCCTTCTCACGCGCGTATTGGGCGCCGTACGCCGGCCAGGGCATGATGCGGTACTGCATATACGAACTCAATTACCACGGTGACCCGGAGTTGCCCGTCTGGACCGAGGAGCCGACCGGTCTCAGCGTAGCGCACGCGGGGATCGTGAACACCGGTATCGGTATTCCCTACCCGGTAACGGTCTCCGCCGCCTATGACGCTCCGGTTGAGTCGGCGCTGGTCTGCCTGAAGAAGGGTACGGAGGTTGATGTCAAGGGATGGACCAATTCGAGCGGACAGGTGACGCTCTACGTATCGCCGCAGACGCCCGGCCAGATGTTCATGGCCGTCAGCGCGCACAACCACCACGTCTACCAGGATACGGTGCAGGTGATCGTGCCGCAGCGCTACGTCTGCTACCTGCGCTCGAACGTTCTCGACCCGGGGCCGGGCGGCAACGGGGACTCGACGCTCAATCCGGGCGAGACGCTGAAACTCCCGATGTGGGTCAAGAACTGGGGGCTGCAGCGGGCCGACTCGGTTTCCGCCAAGCTCAGGGCTTTCAGCTCGAGTATCCAGGTCACCGATTCGGTCAAGACATTCGGCAACATCAATGCCGGTGACTCTGCCTACACCGGGTCGAACGGTTTCGGTCTGGTTGTCAGTTCCGGTCTGGCCGACGGTTACACGGCTATCTGCTCGCTCTACTGTACGGATGCGCTCGATTCAACCTGGGTTTCCTCGACGGCGCTCATCGTTGCCGCGCCGGTGCTGGCGCGGCGGGCGGTGGCCGTGGTTGACACAGCCGGTGGCGGCAACAACAACAGTGTGATTGACCCGGGCGAGACCGCCGACCTGATGGTCAGAGTCCGGAACACCGGTACGGGGCACGGGTACAACTGCCGCGCCGTGCTCAGGTGCGGCGACGCGCGGCTCACGGTTACCGATTCGACCGCGGCCTACGGTTTCATCCGCGCGGGTGACAGTGCCAACAACACTGCCGACCGGTTCACCGTCCATGCCGACATTACCGTCTTCCCGGAGACGCCGATGTCCTGCACGCTGGACCTCTACGCTGACGGCGGGTACGTCAAGTCTGAGGCGTTCATTCTCGTAGTCGGCCAGCTGCGTGCGGGCGATCCGATTCCGGACGGCCCCCGGACTCCTTCGGCCTACTACGCCTACGACGACACCGATACTCTCTACCAGGCGCACCCCACCTACAACTGGGTCGAGGTGAACAGCGTAGGGAAGGCGCTGACATTCGTGCACCACAACGGAGTCGTGCTGGAGACGCTGCCGCCTGCCTTTGGGCCTCTGAAGTTCTACGGCCAGCGGTCCACGCAGCTCTCGATCTCGGCGGACGGCTGGGTCTGCCCCGGGAACCGCAAGACCGCGAACGCGGACAACACCACGCTCCCCGATGCCGACAACCCGCCGGGCATGGTCTGCGCGAACTGGGTTGATCTCTACCCGCTCGTCGGCGACAGCGGCGCCGGGCGAATCTACACCTACCACGACGCAGCCAACCACCGGTTCATCGTCGAGTACGACAGCGTCCGGTACTACTGGGATGGCAGGCGTGACAAGTTCCAGGTAGTAATCTACGACACCACGGTTGCCACCTACTCGGGCGACAACGCCATACTGGTTCAGTACAAGACCGCCTCCGGCATCGCGGGCTCGACACTGGGAATCGAGGACCCCGGCGAGATCATCGCTGTCCAGGCTTTCTACAACGGCGAATACCACCGGGCCTGCGCGCCGGTCGGGCCGGGAAGGGCCATCCTCTACACGACCGATCCGCCTCTTCTGGCCGGCGTGAAGGATGCGGGCCGTCCGATCGGGGCGGCGCTGAAGCTGGCGCTGGACGTTCGGCCCAACCCGCTCCGCAACCGGGCAGCAATCGCTTATGCGGTACCGGTTGCCGGGCGAGTCGGCATCTCGGTGTATGACGCTGCCGGCAGGGTAGTCCGTGATCTTGCTGGCGGGAGCATGGCTGCGGGCCGCTACTCTGCCACCTGGGACGGCCGTGCCGCTGACGGCAAGCTGGTCCCTGAGGGCGTCTACTTCTGCAAGCTGGCGACTCCTGCCGGAACCCGGCAGCAGAAGCTCATCGTCGCCAGGTAGCCGTAGGGACTGGCACTGCTTTCCGCCGGGGAAAACAGTGCCTGTACCCAGACTCTGCGAGGGGCGGGCTCGTGCCCGCCCCTTGTCTATCATGCACGGCTAAACGAGCGGCACGCGCGTCGCCGGTATGCTTCATGGCGAGCGGCTTCTCATTCCCCGGTTTGGCGCGCGGATTACTCATGCCGACAACCGGTCGCGGCGGGGAGGGGTTTTCGGAGACCCTCTAACAGGCGGGGTAGTGTCAATATGCCCTTGGGCATCATGGGGGGGGGGCGAGATAACCTGCCGTCTTTCAATGGCTTGCATACCACTGCGCGCCCGGAAGACGCGTGCCAGAATTGCGATTGACCGGTTCAGGGACGCGACTATAATGGTGCATCAGCGCCGGTAAGGTGGCGGCGCAGACCGCCAAACCCATACAGGCGCTTAGAGGCCGTCAAGATCATGGTTGTGCTAGGAGGCACGCATGAGGCGCTGTGTCAGGGGCCGTGGTTGGCTTAGTGGTCGTCTAGACTCCCTTCAGAATCTGGCAGGCAAGCCATTGCTTGCGTGCGTCGTGCTGTTGGGATTCAGCTTGTGTTTCGGTTGGACTCCGTCGGTTCCTGATACAATCCTGCTGCCGGATTCGCTGGGGCCGCTGCGGCCGGGCTACCATCTGGCATTCGGGAGTTCGACCGACAACATCTACGTCGCGAGTGAGTCTTCGGACGTCATGGTGGTGGACGGGAACCAATGGGGTACCTTCCAGCGTATCAAGCGCATCTACACCAATGCAGGCGTCGGCGGAGCCCTGCTCGTCAGCAAGCACAACCGGCTGTACGTTTCGCATCCGTCGCAGGGCCGCATCGGCGTCATCGACTGCTCGACCAACGAGATAGTCGGTTCGATTCTCGTCGGGACGCGACCGAAGCTGCTCTGCTACAGTAGTGGCAGTGACAAGCTGTATTGCGGCGACACCATCGACAAGACCGTCTCGGTGATCGACTGCGCCACCAACGGGCTGCTGAAGGTCATCCCGGTTGGGAGAGGGCTCACCGCAATGGCCTACGACCCGACTACCGCCAAGATGTACGCGGCGACGCGGGAAGCAGTGCTCGCGATATCATGTTCTGCGGACTCCATCGTCTCCGCCATTTCGGCAGTCAAGGCGGCAAGCGCTCTCTGCGTCAACAAGCGACGACAAAAGCTCTACGTCGTCCCTCCCCACGCTGACGGAGCATTGTATGCTATCAGTACCCCCACGGACTCCGTGGCTGCCCGGATGTCGGGTGATGGTTACCTTATGCCTGTGCTGGCATGCAATGAGGTCACGGATCGGCTATACAACGTGAATGACGCTGGCGGCATGCTGGAGTTCGACTGCGTCGGGGACGCTCTGATACGGTATGTGCCCGTGAGTCCTCTCGCCGACCCGGCGGGTCTATTCTGCGACAGCGTGCGCAACCGCCTGTACTACCTGTGGGAGCGTGACGACAGGGGCTATCTCTACGAGTTGGATTGCGTGACACTCGATCTAATGTCCTGGACCTACGTCGGGCTCTATCCTGCCATCCTTCAGGCCGACCCGGCCCGATACAGACTGATGTGTGCGGGCGGGCGTGGGTACTATGCCTATGATCGGGCGTTGACCGTGTTTGACTACAAGAGTGACAGCTTCTACGCACGGGGGGGCGTCCCGCTCTCCGGTTGGACGCAAGTCATGTGCCACAACTCCGCGGCCGGCAAGCTGTACTACTGGTGGGGCTTGGGTGTGGGCGGAGTAGGTGTGATAGACGAACAGACCAACCGGTTGGTCGCCCAGGTGTTTCTGTCTCGTGCGAGCTTGAGTGAACATGCGTACAGCCGAACCAGCAACAAGCTCTATCTCCAGGTCCCGCAGGGAGGCCTTGGTGTGATGGATGTGGCGAGAGACAGCATCATCAGAGTTATCGGGATGGTCTGGGGCCGCAGTCCCACCTGGTGCGTGGATGAAGACAAAGTCTACTGCTATGCTGGAGGCACTCGCTGGTACGTCACCGCGGTCGACTGCAGCACCGACTCCGTTGTGCGAGAGATCGACATCTACGACCGCTTCGAGAGTTTCGAGTACCTGGGTGACGGGCGCATTCTCTGTAGACAATGGAAGCATCTAACCCTGATAGACTCGCGGGCGGATACGGTGCTGGTCGATTCGGCGGTAGAGCCAAGCGAGTATCGCGCGATTGCGCACACGGGAAAGGGCAACAAGGTCTACATCGCCCTCAATGGTAGACTAGAGGTGCGGAGTTCGAGTACGCTGTCCTTGCTTACGACGCTTCACTGGCCATACGCTGGGCACATTGGTGGTGGTGGGTTCCTAGTGTGCTCCGACACGACCCGCAAGCTCTACTGGTTCTCGGATTTCGGAGACAGCGTGCTGGCGGTCGACACGCGCGGCGACACGGTCACGGCGCGGATGGCGACGAGCGTGTCATACAAGACAGCATGCCTTGACCACACCGGCAGGTATATGTTCTGTGCAGGCTTCTATAGCTCACTCTTGAGAGTTTACGATACGCAGTCGGACAGCCTGATCGGCACGTATCCGCACCCGCAATACCCACGTTCCATCACACCGGCCCCGGAACAGCACTGCATCTACGTGGGTTTCGATGACTTCATTTTGGCCTACCCGGACATACCGCCCGGAGTCGAGGAGGCGACGAACGATGAGCTGGAACCGATGAATGCCGGAGCGAGTGTAGTTCTCGACGTGCTGCTGTTCGGTCCGCCGTCTGGCTGTCCACAGAGAGCGACCGGCGAGCTGATGGATGTCTCCGGCCGAAGAGTCAAGGAACTCCGGGCTGGCGCGAACGACGTACGTGCGCTGCCACCAGGCATCTACTTCATGCACGCCGGAGAACGGGGACTGACTCGCAAGATCATCATAGCGCGATGAGGGTGAAGCGGACTCCAAAGAAAGGAGGCGTCCCGCGGACAACGGGGCAGAACGGCATGTAGGGAATTGAAGAGGGCAGCCCTGGAGTCCGCCAAGACATTCAGGTTCAGGACTTGCGTCCTGTTGCTGCCCGTCGGAATAGAGGTTAATGAACAAAGGACCGAAGTAAAGGAGTGAATGACATGAAACGAATAGCAGTTGGCGCGATTTGTGCATTGGTCGTGCTATGCACATCTGCCTTTGGATACTACACGTGGAAGTGGGACAAGGAGAACGACGCTGACTCAGTGTATGACCCGACAAAGACCTATCCTCTGTGGCTTACTAAGAACAACGGCTCACGCGCAGTGGCACTGGTTGGCAACCGGACAATCGTCACCGGCTTCTACGGTGAAGACGACAACTCCCCAGACTATGTCAACGCATACGAGTGGTCGGTCGCCCAGCGACAAAGCCCGTTTCCGAACAACATCTGGGCGTCGGACGTCCAGTTTCCCCTGCCTGGCTTCCCCTGCGTTGCGGCGAACGAGGCCTGGAAGTTCTTCATGTGTTCGGACGGCGAAGGCACGGGGACCTATAAGTACGCATGCTTGGGGAAGACTGGTGCCATCGACGACATGAACGTCGCGAACTACGACGAGATCAACTTCACCAAGCAGGACTACCAGAACAAGGAACATACGCTGGCAGCTCTGTGCTTTCCGACAGGCAGCCGGATGGTCGCAGCCTACGATGCATACGACGGAACCGACTGGTGGCTTGCTTCCAGAGTAACGAGCGACGCCGGAGATGACGATTGGGGAGGGCCGAATGGAACGATACCAATTGCGGCGGGGCGTCGGATGGAACCGTCGCTGGGTGTAAGCGCCGGCTGCAGCGTGTATGTTGCCTATCGCAACGCAGCCACATCCACCGGTAACATCCTCTTCGAGAAATCCACGAACTATGGAGGAAGATGGGACTACACGGATCCTCCCGCGACCCTGGGGACTGGCGAGCGTCCGTGCGTTGCAGCGGCAGGGCAGTTCGTATTCGTGATCTGGCACAGCTCGGGCAAGATCGCCTACAAGTTCTCCAGGGACGGTGGTGCCAATTGGACAGGTCCGGACACGGTATCAAGGCTCGGCAACGGCTGCTCTCACACGAGCGTTTCGTTGGTCACCTTTGGGACCTCGGACACGGCGATACTGCTGGCGAGCCAGTGGTCCAAGGACGACACCCGATTTGTGTTTTATCGGTATGGCATCCTTGTGAGAGGCCAACCACCCCGCATTGCCTGGCAGGCAAGCGCGGCCATGCCCGGTACGGGCACGGAAGACAATCTGCGTCCGTCCTTGGCGACCGCGGGTTCCTACGGACGTCTCGTCTACAACACGCCAATTGGCAACCACAAGCGTGGATTCCACCTTCGGCGGGGCAACGCATTTGACGACAATGGTTCCTATCGGCGAGACTGGGCGGTTGTCGGGACCGGTCGGCTGATTGCCAGGCATACCGATGGGGCCGTACAGCACGCTGCGACGGTGCGGCCGCACGTTGTGTCGGGTCCTGTCGAGCCCGATCTCATCCCTATCCTGGTCGCACCGGGCAACCGGCCCGCTCTGGCGCTGGACGCTGCTGGCAACCGATGGGTATCGTACACCCACGCGGATACCGTTTGGGTTAGGACCGGGAGCGGATGCTACAAGGCAGTCTTCTGCGGGTCCAGTTCAGCCACACCGGGGCAGCCGTCGATCGTCTGCTACCCGAACCAGGCCAACGGCGTGTACGTCGGTAGCGTGGTGTTCCCGGTCTACGACACGTCTGGCGCTGCTTCGAAGATCATGTATGCTCGCGTCGACACCGGCGGGGTCGTGCTTGATACGATAGAGAGCGTAGCCAACCTCGGCGATAGCCTGCCTTGTGTGTCAGTCTATCAGTCTGATACGCTGGTGGTCACATGGCAGCATGGGGACTCCACTTTGGCCTCGATGCTCTGCGACTACGGGCCGGGCACATCGGGTCAGGTCCCTGC